>DYFW01000233.1 GCA_020725005.1 Thiobacillus denitrificans | reverse complement strand
GGGCCACGGCGATCCCGACAGCATCGCCAGCCCGGCCGAGCAGGTGCGCGGCCGCGCCGAGCGCGTGCGCATCGAGATCCTCATGGACGGCACGCAGGTGGAGGCGCTGCTGGCGCAACTGCGCGCCGACCTGCAGAGCCGCGAGTGCGTCTGGTGGCTGACGCCGGTACTTTCCGCCGGGAGTTTTATATGAAACGCCTTACTTGCTGGCCGCTACGGCCGGCGCCGCATTCATCCCCGATAGCCCGAGGCCAGCGTTGCGGCGTTGGTATGAAACGCTTAGCCTTGTTCTTGCTGGCCCCCGCCTGCCTGGCCTGGGCCGCCGACCGTCCCGACCTGCCGCCGGATGCCCAGGTGGCGCAGGCCCTGCGCGCGCATCCGCTGGTGCGCGCCGCCGCCGCCGGCGTGCGCGCCGAGGAGGCCAACCGCGACCGGCTCGAGGCCGGCCCGCACGAATTCGCGTTGCGTCTCGCCACCGTGCGGCGCCAGGACCGCACGGTGGACCAGCGCTACCGCGAGCAGGAAATCGGCATCGAACGCGCCTTCCGCCTGCCCGGCAAGGCGGCGCGCGACGCCGAGCTCGGCGCGGCGGGCGTGAGCCAGGCCCGCTACATGCTCGGCGACGCGCTGCACGAGAGCGGCCGCCAGTTGCTGGCGCGCTGGTTCGAGTGGCAGCGCGAAGCCGCCGCGGCGCGCGACTGGCAGGCGCAGGCGGACATCCTGCGCGCCCAGCACGCGGCGGTGCTGAAAAAAGTCGGCGCTGGCGAGACGGCGAAACTGGAGGCGCTGCTCTCCGAAGCCCAGCTCGCCCAGGCCGAGGCCCAGCTCGCCCAGGCGCAGACGCGGCGCGAGCGCGCGGCGGTGGAGCTGCGCCAGCACTTCCCGGACATCGCGCTGCCCGAGCGCGTCGCCCTGCTGCCGCCCGAGGCTCCGGCCGACGCGCCGGAAGCCCGGGACCGCTGGCGCGAGCGCATCCTCGCCGAGAACCACGAGCTGGCGGTGGCGCGCAGCGCCGCCCAGCGCAGCCGCCTCGAGGCCGGCCGGCTCGACGCCGAGCGTCTGCCCGACCCGACCCTGGGCCTGACGGCGAGCCGCGAGCGCGACGGCCAGGAGCGCCTGGTCGGCCTGCAGATCACCATTCCGCTGCCCGGTGCGGCCCGCGCCGCGAGCGCCCGGGCCGGCGGCGCCGAGGCGGACGCCGCCGCCGCGCGCGAGGCGTTGGCCCTGGCGCGCGCCGAGGCCGAGGCACGCCAGACGATCGATGCCGCCGCCAGCAGTCACACGCAATGGCGGCGCCTCGCCGACGTGGCGCAGCGCATGGAGGAGAACGCGCGCCTGCTGGAGAAGGCCTGGCGTCTCGGCGAGGGCCAGTTCGCCGAACTGCAGACCGCGCGCCGCCAGGCCATCGAGGCGCGCCTGGCCGCGACCCAGGCCCAGCTCGACGCCAACGAGGCGCGCTACCGCCTGCAGCTCGACGCCCACGAGCTGTGGAATTTCTCTGAGGAGCAAAATGCTGCGGACCACCTCAAGCCCGGCCCGGGCAAGCCATAAGCCTTCCTTAAGTTTCACGGACTAGCATCCGAGCAACAATTCAACCAATCAGGACGACAATCACGCCATGACCTCGCTTTCCCTGCTGCTGTGGATTGCTCTCGGTATCGCGCTGCAAGTAGCGTTATGGCTGGGCATCGGTTTCTGGCGTCACTGGCTCGAATACCAGGCCCTGCGTAGCGGTCTGCCGCCCAAGGCAGAGGTGTCGGCGCCAATGGCAGCGCCTGCCGAGGCGCACGAGCCGGCCAATGTCGCAGCGTGGGCAGGCTTCCGTCCCTTCCACGTCGAGCGCAAGGTCATCGAGGATGCCGCGCAGTCGATCTGCTCCTTCTATCTTGTGCCGACCGACGGCCAGCCGCTGCCGGCCTTCATGCCCGGCCAGTTCCTCACCTTCAAGCTTGATCTGCCGACGGAATCGATCGTGCGCTGCTACTCCCTGTCGGATGCACCACGCCCAGACCATTATCGCGTTTCGATCAAGCGCGTGCCCGCGCCGGCCGGTAGCGACCTGCCACCGGGACGCTCGTCGAACCATTTCCACGATCATGTCGCTGTCGGCGACATCCTGCAGGTGCGCGCGCCGGGCGGGCATTTCCATATCGACCGCAGCGACAGCCCGGTCGTGTTGGTCGGTGGCGGCATTGGCATCACGCCAATGTTGTCGATGCTGCACTGGTGCCTCGCCGAGCAGCCGGGGCGGGAAGTATGGCTGTTCTACGGCGTGCGCAACGGCCAGGAGCCGGTCATGACGGCCGAACTGAACGCGCTGGCCGCCGCCCATCCGCATTTCAAACTACGCTTCTGTTTCAGCGATCCGCTGCCGGAAGACCAGCAAGGACGCGATTACCAGCACCGTGGCCGCGTCGATGTAAACCTGCTGCGCATGAGCCTGCCGCTCAAGCCCTACCACTTCTACATTTGCGGCCCGACGCCGATGATGGAAAGCCTGGTGACCGGTCTGGAAGACTGGGGC
>DYFW01000232.1 GCA_020725005.1 Thiobacillus denitrificans | reverse complement strand
GGCGAGCGTCGGGTAGTCGGTGTAGCCCTTCTCCTCGCCCGTATAAAACCGCTCGTAATCCGGCGCATTGAGCGGCGCGCCGCGGCGGAAGCGTTCGACCAGGTCGGGATTCGCCAGCATCAGGCGGCCGAAGGCGATCGCATCGGCGGCCCCGCTTTTCACCGCCGCCTGCGCCGACGCGAAGTCGTAGCCGTTGTTGAGGATGAGATTGCCCGCGTAGAGGCTGCGCAGCCGTGCGTAGTCGAACGGCACCCAGGTCTCCGGCGGCGCGCCGCCGGTGCCGCGCAGAACGTCGAGGAAAGCGAGTTTCAAGGGGTTGAGCCGGGTGACGACGTAGTCGAAAGTCTCCTGCGGCGTGTCGTCAAAGATGTCGTTGAAGGTCGTCACCGGCGACAGCCTGAGCCCGACCCGCTCGGCCCCGGCTTCGCGGCACACCGCCTCCATCACCTCCAGCAGCAGGCGCGCACGGTTTTCCGTGCTGCCGCCGTAGCGATCGGTGCGCCGGTTGGTCGACGAGCGCAGGAACTGGTCGAGCAGATAGCCGTTGCCCGCGTGCACCTCGACGCCGTCGAATCCAGCCGCCATGGCATTGCCCGCAGCACGGGCATAATCGGCGACCAGCGCCGGGATTTCCCCGGTTTCGAGCGCGCGCGGGGTGACGAAGGGTTTCATCTCCGTCCCCGTGAACACCTGCCCGGCGGGGCGGATCGCTGACGGCGCGACTGGGAGCGCGCCGCCCGGCAGCAGATCGGGGTGCGAGATGCGGCCGACGTGCCACAGTTGCAGCGCGATCCTGCCGCCGGCGGCGTGGACCGCCTCGGTCACCTGCCGCCAGCCGGCGATCTGCGCCGGCGTGTGTATGCCCGGCGTGCGCGGATAGCCATGCCCCATGGCGCTGATCGGCGTGGCCTCGGTGAGGATGAGGCCTGCCGACGCGCGCTGGCGGTAGTACTCGGCCATCAACGGCGTCGGCACGTTGCCGGGGCCGGCGCGGTTGCGCGTCAACGAGGACATCACCACGCGGTTGACGAGATCAATGGCGCCAAAGCGGGCCGGGGTAAACAGATCGGTCATGTGGTTCACCTGTGCGGATTGTCTGTGCCAGGGCGGCGCGGAACCGTCTTCGCCGCGGACGACAGGGACTGCGCTTGGCGTGCAGCCCCGAAGCCGGCGAAAATGGTCTCGCTGACAATGAAGGCTAGACGATGATCGAAAATCCCGAACGTTTCAACCGTGCACTGGCGCTGTTCGACGCCGCCAACGCCGAGGACCCCAATCTGGACGAAGGCCAGCCGAAGGAACTGCTGTACGGCCGGCGCATGTCGGACATGATCGGCCGCTTCGCGCCCGACGCCTCCGAAGCCGCGCAGCTCGCGGTGCGCGCCCAGCACATCCAGCGCTGGAAGGTGCCGCGCAGCCAGTACCCGATGCACCGGGAGGGCTACCACGCGTGGCGCACCAGCCTCTACACCTTCCACGCCGACACCGCCGGCGCGCTGATGCGCCAGGCGGGCTACGACGAGGCGATGATCGAGCGGGTGAAGAAGGCGGTCGGCAAGCGCGGCATCAAGAGCAATCCGGAAACCCAACTGCTCGAGGACGTCGCCGGACTCGTCTTCCTCGAGCACTACCTGCTCGCCTTTGCACAAAGCAAGCCCGACTACGACGAGGAAAAGTGGCTGGAAATCATCCGCAAGACCTGGAAGAAACTGTCGAAGTCCGCCCAGGCCTACGCGCTCTCCGGCAAGATCCGGCTGCCCGCGCCGCTGGTGCCGCTGATCACCAAGGCCATCCGCTGAGGGCTGCCCTCAGGCGGCGGGTTGCGACCAGCCCGCGGTGCCTTTCTGGATGAACTCGATCGGGTAGCCGTCGGGATCCTCGATGAAGGCGATCACCGTGCTGCCGTGCGACATCGGTCCGGCCGGGCGCAGCACCTTGCCGCCCCTGGCCGCCACGGCGTCGCAGGCCGCATGGGCGTCGTCGACCTCGATCGCGATGTGCCCGTAGCCGCTGCCCAGCTCGTATTTGTCGACCCCCCAGTTGTACGTGAGTTCGAGTACCGCGGCGCGATCCTCGGTATCGTAGCCGACGAAGGCCAGCGTGAACTTGCCGCCGGGATAGTCCTTGCGGCGCAGGAGCTTCATGCCGAGCACGTTCGTGTAGAAATCGATCGAGCGGTCGAGGTCGCCTACCCGCAACATGGTGTGCAGCAGTCTCATGGTGCAATCCTTTCCGGCTTCTGTTGCTGCGCCCGCATGCGGGCAGGGGCATCCCCCAGCGGGTCGATCCCCCTGCGGGGGCCCCTCGCCCTACGCTTCCGGGCGCCACCCGCAACATGGTGTGCAGCGGTCACATCACGCGCGCCTTTCGGCGTCAGATGCTGAACAAGACATCGCTCATTCTGCGCAACTCGGCCCGCCTTGCCAACGCGTCCGGGCACAATTCGGCGACCTGCGCCCAGAAGCGCGGCGAATGGTCGAGGTGCACCAGATGCGCGAGTTCGTGCGCCGCGACGTAATCGATCAAGGC
>DYFW01000028.1 GCA_020725005.1 Thiobacillus denitrificans | reverse complement strand
CGAACAACTCGCCATCGACTTCGACGCGCGCAAGCACGCGCGCCGCCGCGACCCGGCGACGGGCAAGGCCGCGGCAAGGACGGCCGGCGGCATGAAGCGAGACCAGCTCCCGCCGCACAGCACGCGCCGGCCGCGCATGCCGATGCCGCGCTACACCGCCTACGAGAACGCCAAGCGCGAACTGCCCAAGGATCTGACGCCGCAGCAGTACGAGGCGGCATGCCGTGCGCTGGCCAAGAGGTTGGGGGTCTGATGCGCACCGCGGCTGTGTTCCTGCGGTTACTTTTCGCCGGCCGGTGGCGGATGCTTCGGCACGCGCGCTGGATCGCGGATTACGAACGTGAGGCGCGGCGATGAAAGACTGGTCCCAGACTGGCATCGACCTGCGCGGCAAAGCGGGCGGCGAAATCAAGACGACCTGCCCGCGCTGCTCTTCCTCGCGGAAGAAGAAGAACTATCCATGCCTGAACGTCAACATCGACGAGGGCGTATGGCACTGCTGGCACTGCGGCTGGGCCGGTTCACTGAAGCAGGGCGAGTTCCAGCGACCGACGCTTGCGAAGGCCTACCGGAAACCCGACTACGTTAGCCGGGCCAAGCCGCTGCCCGACAAGGCGCAGGAGTGGTTCGCGAAGCGCGGCATCACGCAGGCGGTGCTGCAGCGAAACATGGTGGCCACCGGCTCGGCCTACTTCCCGCAGTGCGAGGAAGAGCGCGGCTGCGTGATGTTCCCGTACCGGCGGCGCGGCGAGGTCGTCAACGTCAAGTACCGCACCTTCGACAAGCTGTTCCGCATGGAGGGCGGCTGCGAGCGCGTTTTGTACGGCCTGGACGACATCGGCGAGCGGCTGGTGTGGGTCGAGGGCGAGATCGACAAGCTGTCGGTCGAGGTGGCGGGCATCACTTCCTGCGTGAGCGTGCCCGACGGCGCACCAGCGCCGGACAGCAAGAGCTACGAGAACAAGTTCGACTTCCTCGATGCGCCCGAGATCGGCCGCGCCTCGGTGCACGTCATCGCGGTGGACAACGACGCCCCTGGCCTGCGTTTGCGCGATGAGCTGATCCGGCGGCTGGGCCCCGAGAAGTGTCGCATCGTCGACTGGCCGGACGGCTGCAAGGACGCCAACGACGTCTTGGTGCAGCTCGGCGTCGACGTGCTGCTTGACTGTCTGAACGGCGCGCGCGAGCTGCCGATCGTTGGCGCACACGAGGTGACTGACTACCTGGATGACATCCAGCGGCTGTACCGCGAGGGTGTGCCGCGCGGTGTCAGTACCGGCTGGTCATCGGTCGACGAGCACTACAACGTCCGGCCTGGCGATGTGACTGTTGTCACCGGCGCTCCTAACTCCGGCAAGTCCGAATGGCTGGACGCGCTGATGGTGAACCTCGCCGGCCTGCATGGCTGGCGCTTCGGTGTGTACTCGCCCGAGCAAGGCTCACCGGCCGAGCACATCGCGAAGCTGGCCGAGAAGCGCACTGGCAAGCCGTTCAACCCGGGCAAGAACGAGCGCATCAGCCCCGCCGGGCTGGATCAGGCGTTGACGTGGATCGGCGATCACTTCACCTGGATCGCGCCGGAGGAGCCGAGCCTGCGCGCGCTGCTCTACGTGGCGCAGCAGCTGGTTCTGCGACGCGGTGTCCGCGGGCTGGTGTTCGACCCGTGGAACGAGATCGAGCACAGCCGGCCGCGCGACCAGACGGAGACCGAGTACGTGGGCGAAAGCCTGCGCGCGATCCGCCAGTTCGCGAAGTCGCACCAGGTGCACGTCTGGGTCGTCGCGCACCCGCAGAAGCTGCAGAAGGACCCGAAGTCTGGGCAGTACCCGGTAGCCGGTCCATACGAGATCAGCGGCTCGGCGAATTGGCACAACAAGCCCGACGTGTGCATCAGCGTGTGGCGCAAGCGCGGCCCGGATGCCGGCGACGGGATGGTCGAGATCCACGTCCAGAAGGTGCGCAGCAAGTACGTCGGCCGGCTGGGCATGGTGCAACTGCAATGGAACGCATTGACCGGGCGCTACTCCGACCCGGCCGCCGCGGACCGCTACAGGAACAAGGGGATCGAGGAATGACTGCGGACCTGCCGCAACCGCTTGTGCCGGCCGACGTGGACCTGCGCAACTTTGGCTACCTGCAGCTGGATGTGCTCCGGCTGCGCGACTCGGATCTTGCCGCACTGTCGACCGGCGACGAGTTCAAGGCCGCCGTGATGCTGTGGTGCGTGGCCTGGCACCAGGTGCCCGCTGCTTCACTGCCTGACGACGATCGCCTGCTTGCTCGGTTCAGCGGCGCCGGCCCGCAGTGGAAGAAGGTCCGCGAAGGCGCGCTGCGTGGTTTCGTGAAGTGCTCCGACGGTCGGCTCTATCACCGAATCCTGGCCGAGAAGGCGATGGAGAGCTGGGCCAAGAAGATCGCTCAACGTGAGCGCACGGCTGCGGCGACAGCAGCGCGTGAAAAGCGGCGACGTGCGCAGTCTGAACAACGTGACGTTCAACGTGACGTTCAACGTGACGTTCAACGTGACGTTCAACGTGACGTTCAACGTGACGCAGAACGTGACGTTCTCCAAGGGAGAGGAGAGGAGAGGAGAGGAGAAGAAAAGAAAGAAAAGACTTCCCGGCCTGCGGCCGGCGAAGGTTTGCCCGATCCGCCGCCAGACCCGGGCCGGGAACTGTGGGCGAATGCGGTGCAGATGCTGCGCGACCAGGGCGTGAGCGAAGCATCGGCTCGCAGCTTCATCGGCCTGCAGTGCCGAACGTGGGACGACGACACCGTCGCGGAAGCGTTCTCGGCCGCTGCTGGGCAGGCGAACGTCAAGGCCTACGTGCTTGCGGTGCTCAAGGGCAAGCCGAAGAAGGGCGAGAAGCCGGCGGGCGTTGAGTTTCGGCATGGGCAGGCAACGATTGGCGGCTTTGTGCCGTGACTCGCGCGCGCGTTTTGACGAGGGGAAGACGATGGACTTCGAGATTCATCCGGCCGGCACTGGTCTGCGCTTGGCGGAACTACACGCCGATCTCGTGCGCGAGCGAAACCGCATCGCGTACGTGCTGCGGCTGCTCGACGACTACCGCGAGCGCGGGGCGCCGTTTCCGACCTTCGAGCAGCTGATGCGCGCGTTGCTGGGGTGAGCGAATGCGAGCTGTGCCGAGCGAACCGCGGCGAGTACCGGCTCAGTTGCACGGAGTGCTGCCTGCGCCTGATCCGCTCGACCCCGGCGCATGGGGCGAGGGCGGCGATGTGGGCGCACCTGCGGCGCAGCCTGAGCGACGAGCAATGGCAGGCAGTGCGATCCGCCTGGTCATCCTGGGCGAGCCCGCCAGCAAGGCCAACAGCCGGCAGATCGTGACCATCTTCCAGCGCGCGGCGGTCATCAAGTCGGCCAAGGCCCGCGCATACGAGCGCGATGCGCTGCGCCAGATCCCGCCGGCGGCGCGGGTGCGGCTCGATGGCCCGGTGCGCGTGACGCTGCGCATCTGGTACGCGACCGAGCGGCCCGACCTGGACGAGTCGGTGCTGCTGGACGTGCTGCAGGATCGGTACACGGGCAAGGGCGAGCAGCGCCGACTGGTCCAGGCCGGCGTCTTCCGCAACGATCGCCAGGTGCGTGAGAAGCACGTCTACCACGCGATCGACCGACGCAACCCGCGCGCCGAGATCCTGGTCGAGCCGCTGGCGCCGCAACAGGGCGGGCTGTGGTGATCAGTTGAACTCGATTGCCAACAAGCAGCGCGTCGACTGGTTTCGCGTGCTGGTCGACCTCAAGCGCGCGCAGCTCAGCCTGCGCGCGATCGAGGATCTGACCGGCATCAGCCGCAGCTCGCTCGACCGCTACAAGGCCGGCGGCGAACCGACCCACGCCGACGGCGAGCGCCTGATCCAGCTCTGGTGCGAGGCCACCGGCATCTGGCGCGATCACCTGCCGATGATGGGCGCAAACGTCCCGGATTCGGGACGCGCGTTGCGCTGAGAATCGGCGCCAGACAACGCAACTGCTCAGCGAGGATCCGATGACAAGTCGTGCCGTACGCGTTCCAGGCTCTCCGACCAAACCGTCCGTCGATGGCGAACAGGCGACGCAAAGCGCCGGCCATCAGGATGCGGCCGCGGTTGCCGCACGCGATGCCGCTGCCGATGCGGTGGCCGATGCATCGAGCGAGCCCGCGAAGCCGGCGCCTGTGGGCAGCCGCCCGCATCCGTCGACGGTCGACCCCAAACGAATCACCGCGCCTGTGCTCACGTCTCAGGGCTGGATTTGCCCGGACACCGAGGGCCGGGTCGACAACACGCGCAAGTGACCGACTTCCATGTGCACTGGCGTTGAGCTCGCACTGGCAGGTGCTGCGGCCGCTGGCGTTGCCGGGACCGCGCTATCGGCCGACCAGCAGCGCAAGGCTGCCAGGGCGCAGCGCGACTCACTGCTGCGCGCCGAGGCCGAGCGCAGGATGGCCGAGGATCGCGCAGCGCAGGACGCCGCGCTCGCGGCGGGCGCCACGCGCCAGCGCCGGCGCGCACAGTCGACGCTCAGCCAGGCCGCCGGCGCCGATCGCTCAGGCGGCACGATCTCGAGTCTGCAGGTATACGGCAAGCAGGCGCTTGGGCAATGATGCATGGCGACCTCGGCAAGCGGATCTGCGAGCGCCTTGCCGCGCTGAAGTCCGACCGCTCGCAGCATGAGCAGACCTGGCGCGAGTGCTTCGACTTCACTTGGCCGCTGCGCGGCGAGGGGTTCAACGCCGAGGCCAACAACGCCGCCAGCGCTCAGACCAAGCGGGCGAAGCTGGTCGACTCCACCGGCACCGACTCGGCGCGGATCTTGGCGTCGGCGCTCATGTCGGGCCTGACGCCGGCGAATAGCCGCTGGTTCGCGATCACGGTCGATGGCGCCAATGACGAGGAACGCCAGTGGCTCGACATGTCGGCCGACGTGATCTGGCAGTCGATCCACTCGGCCAACTTCGACGCCGAGGCATTCGAATCGTGCATGGACGCGGTGGCTGCCGGTTGGTTCGTGCTGTTCGTGGACTATGACACCGACGAGCAGGGCGTGCCGATCGGCCTGAAGTTCGAGCAGTTTCCGCTGCACACCTGCTACTTGGCGGCCAGCAAGCGCGGCGGCCGGATCGACACGCTCTATCGCGAGTACCGGCTGACGGCCGAGCAGGCGCTCGCCGAGTTCGGCGAGGATCAGCTCAGCGAGAACATTCGCCGGGCGGCCGCCGACAAGCCCGACGACCGCTTTGCCTTCGCGCACGCGATCTATCCGCGCAAGGGCAAGCGGCCGGGCGCCGTGCTCGGCCGCGAGCTGCCGTTCGCCTCGGTGCACGTCGAGCTGGTCGGCCGGCGCGTGGTGCGCGAGTCCGGCTATCACGAGCAGCCGTTCGCCGCGCCGCGCTGGTCGCGCATCACTGGCTCGCAGTACGCGGTCGGGCCGGTGTTCGATGCGCTGCCCGATATCAAGCAGCTCAACGAGCTGGCAACGATGGAGCTCAGCGCGGCCGACCTGGCGGTGTCGGGCATGTGGATCGCCGAGGATGACGGCGTTCTCAACCCGCGCACGGTCAAGGTCGGGCCGAATAAGATCATCGTGGCGAACAGCGTCGACAGCATGAAACCGCTGACGACGGGCGCGGACTTCCATGTCTCGTTCTCGATGAAGTCGCAGCTGCAGGCCTCGATCCGCAAGGTGCTGATGGCAGACCAGCTGCAGCCGCAGGACGGGCCGGCGATGACGGCAACCGAGGTGCACGTGCGCGTCGGCCTGATCCGCCAGTTGCTCGGCCCGATCTACGGCCGGATGCAGGCCGAGTACTTGCAGCCGCTGGTCGAGCGCTGTTTCGGCCTGGCGCTGCGCGCCGGCGTGCTGCCGCCGATGCCGCGCACCCTGGCCGGCCGCGACTACGCGGTGACCTACCAGAGCCCGATCGCGCGCGCGCAGAAGCTCGAGGACGTGGCGGCGATGGATCGATTCGAGGCCACGCTGCAGGCCGAGCTGGCGGTCAAGCCCGATGTGGTCGACGTCTACGACTTCGACAAGGCCGCGGCCAAGCGCGGCGAGCTGCTGGGCGTGCCGGCGGATCTCATGCGCAACGAGCGCCAGCTGCGGGCGCTGCGCCAGGCGCGCATCGCACAGCAGAAGCGCGAGCAGGCGCAGGCGGCGACCGCGATGGCGGCGCAGGCCACGGTTGAGGGCAAGCCAGGCGCAGCAGCCGCCGGCCTGGTGCAAGCCCAAGCGGCGAACGCCGAGGCGATGGCGGCATAAGGGGCAAGCATGTCTGCAGGTTCCAACACCACTCGCAAGAACGCCGCCACGGTCAGCACGGCGGTCAAGCAGGGCAACGGCGACATCCTGGTAAACGGGTCGATCACCGTCACGGTGCCGACCTACTTCGCCAACGGCCATGTCGTCACGCACAAGCCGCTGGCAGTCGAATCGCCGGGCGCGGTCGACAGCTTCGGCCGCATTCGTCGCCACGCCTGAGGCGCGGCGATGCCCAGGACTGGCGAGCCGCCCAAGGCGCGGCCGCAGGACTACGCCGATCTGTTCGAGTCGGATCCGCGCGGCGCGCTGATCCTCGAGGATCTGGTCGCCCGCTTCGGCGGCAATCCCTATGTGCGCGGCGGTGTCGAGGCGGCGCGCGAAACCGACTACCGCGCGGGCCAGCTGCGCGTGGTGTCGTACATCCTCGACCAGATCAACCGCGCCAATGGCGCAGAGGTGAGCGACGATGTTGAAGCGAGGTGAGCGATTTCCCGTCATGGAAGCGGCGGGCGCGGACGGTGCCGCGGCGGGAGGTGGAGCCGGCGGCGCTGGTGCGGCGGCTGGTGCGGGGGCTGGCGCAGGCGCCCAGGGTGCTGGCGCCGCTGGGGCTGACGCTGGATCGCAAGGCGCTGCGGGTACTGGCGCGGGCGCTGGTGCGCAGGGCGGGCAGAGCCAAGGCGCGGCGCAAGGCTCGGCGCTGAGCCAAGGCGCCGGTGCCGTAGCGGCGAGCGATCTCGATTGGCTGCCCGAGAAGTTCCGCGTGATGGGCGCCGACGGCAAGGAGCTCGACCTCGGCGCCTCGGCGCGCAAACTTGCCGAGAGCTACACCGGCCTCGAGAAGAAGTTCGGCGCCGGCGAGGTGCCGCCCAAGTCGCCCGACGAGTACCAGCTCACGGCCGACGGCCTGCCCGATACCGTGAAGCTCCAGGATCTGCAGCAAGATCCGAAGCTCAAGGAGTTCCTGAAAGCGGCGCACGCCAAGGGCATGACCAACGCGCAGGTGCAGCTGGTCGTCGCCGAGTTCTACAAGCTGGCGCCGCAGCTGCTCGGCGGCGCGAAAGCGCTCGACACCGACGCGGTGATCGGCGAGCTGAAACAGGCCTGGAAAGACGAGCCGACATTCCGGCAGAACATGGGCCTCGCGTACAAGGCCGCGACCGCGCTGGGCAGGAAAGCCGGCGTCGACTGGGAAGCGGCCGGCCTCGGCGACAACCCGGCATTCATCAAGCTGATGGCATCGATCGGCGCCGAGGTGGGCGAGGCCGGCCTGCCTGGCGGCGGCGATGCGCCCGGCGCCGAGACGGTGCAGGAGCTGATGGCGAGCGAGGCGTACTGGAACGCCAAGCACCCCGACCATAAGCGCGTTGCCGCCAAGGTGCAGCAGTTCTACGCGGCCAAGTTCGGCAACCAGCCGGCGGTCTAGCGCATGCGCAACTGGGGCGTCGCACGCATCGTCTGGCAGGCGCTGTTCGAGCTCGTGTGCATCCCGGTCGCGCTGTTCGGCGTGCCCATTGCGGTGCTGTTCGCGCGGTGGGACGACGGGCCGACGACTTGGACTGGCGGCGCACCCGACAACGGCCCGCCGACCGTGCGCGGCGATCTGCCGTGGTGGCTGTCGTGGTTTGGAACGCTCGATGAGAGGCTGCCGGGCGGCATGTACGAGCCGAGTGTGGTCAGCGTCTACAACCGCTGGGGGCGCTACATCTGCTCGTGCTACTGGCTCGTGGTCCGCAACCGGATGTTCGGCTTGGCGAAGTTTCTGTTCGGCCGCGCTGATGGCGATCCGTGGTTCGAGTGGCGCGAGCTCGGCCCCGTGAAGATCGGCTGGGGCTACAAGCGCTACCGCGCGACGCCGCAGGCGCACTGGCAAAACGGTCCGTTCGTGCTCGTGCCGTCGTTCACGATCCGCCTGGCGAGGGGGTGATGCACACCGAGAGCATCCTCTGGCGATTCCTCGGCAGCCGACGCGCGTTGATCTTCTGCGCCGTGCTCGCTGCTGTGATCGCTCTTGCCCTATATGGCTGCGCCAACTGACTGCAAATGTCCCGGACTCGGGACGGCACTTGCGCTGATGATTTCGCCCGATCGGCCCGCGGTGGCGCGCGGAGAACCGTGGCAGTAAGGCCAGCAGACATGCGCAGAACGCCGGCGCGTGCAGCTCGATCGCAGGCCCGGGGCGACCTGGACAACCTGGCAGGCGGATCCATCAACCTGTGAGGCTTCTGTGAACGCAACCCTTACCGCTGCCTTTGTCCAGCAGTTCCACGACTCGTTCGTGCTGGCTGCTCAGCAAAAAGTCTCGCGCCTGCAGGCCACGACCACCGACCGCGGCATGATCCAGGGCGCATCCTTCACCATCAACGACATGGGCGCCGTCGACGCCCAGCAGGTGACGAACCGCTACGGCGACACCGAGTGGACGATCCCCGACCACGGCACGCGCCAGGCGCTCATGACCGACTGGGATCTCGCGCTGCCGGTCGACAAGAACGACCTGCCGAAGCTGCTCGCCAATCCGCAGGGCTCGTACCTCGAGTCGTCCATCGCCGCGCACAACCGGCGCAAGGACAAGATCATCTATCAGGCGCTGATCGACACGGTGCTTCGCAATACCGACCAAGCAGGCAGTTTCTCGCCAACGGCGCTGCCGTCGACTCAGATCATCCTGAATGGCGGCACCGGCATGACCAAGGCCAAGCTGCTGACCGCGCGCAAGCTGTTCCGCAAGAACGAGAGCGACGACAACAACGGCCAGGAACTGTTCATCACCTACGACGGTGAGACCCTCGAGGATCTGCTCGCCGATACCACGCTGACGTCGGCCGACTTCCTGGCCGTCCAGATGCTGCAGTCGGGCGACCTCAAAGGCAAGTGGCTGGGATTCAACTGGATCCCCTACGAGAATCTGCTGGTCACCGGCTCGGTGCGCTCGAACGTCGCATGGACCCGCACCGCCTGCCACTTCGGCATGGGCGAGAACATCGTGACCGACGTCGGCCCGCGGCGCGACAAGCGCAACACGATCCAGGTCTACACGTCCATGTCCCTCGGCGCTGGACGCGCCAAGGAAACCGACGTGGTGCGGATCGATTTCGTCTAACCCGCTGTCGACCGACGAGAGGCAATCATGGCGGAAGTTCTCAGCACCCAGCAAACCAACATCGGCAACGGCGTCAAGTCGCTCGGCATCGAGGACTCGGCGCGCGTGCGCCGGTTCCTGCGCGAGTACGTCGCTCCGGCCAGCTCGCCTCCGGCGATCGCCGACACGATCTATTGGGGCACGCTGCCGCGTGGCGCGCGGATCCTGCGCTCGAATCCGGGCCAGATCAGTTGCAGCGCCGGTACGTCCTTGAGCACGCTCAACGTGGGCCTGCGCACCACGAAGGACAAGACCGTGGTGAGCGCGACGCAGCTGTCGACCGCGCTCGACGTCGCGGCCGCCGGCCAGAAAGCGCTGGTCGGCGGCGCGGCCTACGCGAACGGCGTCGCCGAGGCGCCACTGACCGAGGAGTGCGACGTCTACTCGACTGTCGCCGGCGCGGCCATCGCGGCCAACCAGCGCATCATGCTCGAGATCCTGTACGTGCTCGACTGATCGTCGGCCAGTTGGCCGCCTGAGTCCGAAGGGGGGGGCCGCTGTGCTCCCCCTTTTTTGTTCCGAGGGTTGAATGTCTGCCTCCGACGTGACGATCTGCAGCAACGCGCTTCTCATGCTGGGCGCGAAGTCGATCAACGCTTTCAGCGCCGACGAGGGCGACCGCGCGACGCTGGCCGGCAACCTGTGGCCGACGGTGCGCGATGCGTTGCTGCGGTCGCATCCTTGGAATTGCGCAACCAAGCGCGTGCGCCTGGCGCCGCTGGCGCAGGCTCCCGAGTTCGACTACTCGGCGCAGTTCCAACTGCCGGCGGACTGGCAGCGCACGCTGCAGGTTGGCACGCGCGAGTATCCGGTCGACTTCCGGCAAGAAGGCCGGCTGATCCTGGCCAACGCGACCGATCTGCCGCTCGTCTACATCTTCCGCAATGAGGACGTCGGCAGCTGGGATCCGGCGCTGGTGCATGTGGCGACGCTGCAGATGGCCGCAGCAATGGCGTACGCGATCACCCAGTCGGCCTCGCTGGCCGCGGCGATGGCGGACAAGGCGGCGGCCGCGCTCAAGCTCGCCAAGGCCTATGACGGCCAGGACAACCCGCCGGAAACGATCGACGACGCGCCGCTGTACCAGTCGCGATTCAACAACATGACGACGCGGTTGCGCTGATGCCGCGTATCACCTACCTGCAAACCAACTTCACGGCCGGCGAGCTGTCGCCGCGCATGTGGGGCCGGGTCGATATCGCCAAGTACGGCAACGGCGCGAAGTCGCTGCGCAATGTGCTGGTGTGGCGCCATGGCGGCGCGCGCCGGCGCTACGGTTCCCGCTACGTTGGGGCCACCAAGGCCAGCGCCGAGGCGCGGCTGATCCCGTTCGTGTTCTCGCGCGATGACGCCTACGTGCTCGAGTTCGGCGCCAACTATCTGCGGGTGTTCAAGAACGGCGGCCAGGTCGAATCCTCGCCTGGCGTGCCCTACGAGCTTGCCACGCCTTACAGCTTGGCGCAGGTGCAGGCGCTCGACTACGCGCAGAACGCCGACACCCTGTTCCTGTATCACGTTGACGTGCCGATCCAACGGCTGGTGCGCCTGGCCGATGACCGCTGGCAGATCTCGGCGGCCGAGTTCATCCAGCAGCCGACGGCCGAAATCGGCCACCGCTTCGAGTCGATCGCGCTCACGCTGTCGGCGGCTACCGTTGGCACCGGACGCACTGCCACCGCGACCGCCGCGGCGTTCCTGTCGACCGACGTCGGCCGGCTGCTGTCTGCCGACGGCGGCTTGGCGCGCATCACGGCGTACACCTCCGCGACTCAGGTCACGGTCGAGATCAAGAAAGCCTTTCAAGGCACGTCGATCGCAGCCGGCGAGTGGCTGATCGAAGCAACGCCGGTCGGCTTTGCCAAGCCCTTCGAGGCGGCCGGCGAGCCGACCGAGGGAAAGCGCATCACCATCGGCGGCGGCTCGATCACCGGGACCGATCCGATCGTTCAGAACAGCACGGCATCCTGGGCCGCCGGCGTTGCGACCATGAACACCGCGGCGGCGCACGGATACGCGACCGGCGAGTGGGTGCTGGTCGATGCCGTGGCGCCCGATGGCTACAACGGCCTCTTTCAGGTCACCGTGACGAGCGCTACCTCCTACACCTACGCGCTGACCGACGATCCGCAGGGCACAGGCGCCGGCGGCACCAGCGCCAGGCTGGCCGGAGGCAGCGCCGTCAGTGACGTGTGGCGCGCGCAGGACGTCGGATCGATCGTGCGCATCAATGGCGGATATGCGCTGATTCTGACCGTGCACAACCCGAAAAGCGCGCGGGTGCTGGTGCTGGCATCGATGACCGGACAATCGCTGGCGGCGCCTGGCGGCTGGACGCTCGAGCAACCCGTCTGGTCGGCGCGCTACGGCTATCCGCGCAGCGGCACGTTCTACGAACAGCGGCACATCGTCGCCGGCTCGAAGCTGTACCCGACGACCGTATGGGGGTCGCGTACGGGCGAACCGTTCAACTTCGAGGTGGGCGTCGCGGATGACCGCGGGTTTGCCTTCACCATCGCCTCGGATGAGCTCAACCCGATTGCCTACGTCGCGGCCGGCCGCGCGCTGATCGCGTTCAGCTATGGGGCAGAGTTCACCCTGAACGGCGGGATCGAGCGGCCCATTGCCCCGACGAACGTGCAGATCCGCGCGCGCTCGACGCATGGTTGCGAGCTGGTGCGGCCGGTCCGGATCGGCAGCGAGCACCTGTTCGTGCAACGCTCTGGCCGCAAGATCCGCGCCTTCGCCTACAAGGTGACCAATGACGACTTCACCGCGCCCGACGTCACGGTGCTGTCGGAGCATCTGACCGAACCGGGGATCGTGGAGCTGGCCTACCAGCAGGAACCGGACGCGATCCTGTGGGCGGTGCGCGCCGACGGCAAGCTGGCCGCGTGCACCTACGATCGGGATGCGACCGTCGACGTGATCGCCTGGGCGCTGCAGGATACCGCCGGCGCGGTCGAGTCTGTGGCGGTGATCCCGGCCGGCGACGAGGATCAGGCCTGGCTGATCGTGCGCCGCGTGATCAACGGTGTAACGGTGCGCTATGTCGAGCTCATGGTGCGAGACCAGCTGCTCGACTGCTCGCTGGCCGGCACCGTGGCGCCACCAGGCGCGACCGTGTGGAACGGCCTGGCGCACCTCGAGGGCGCCGAGGTCGACGTGGTGGCCGATGACGCGTATGCGGGCCGCTTCACGGTGGCCTCTGGCGCGATCACGTTGCCGCGCGCGGCCGAGTCGGTGCTGATCGGCCTGCCCTACCTGTCGCAGATCGAGCTGCTGGATCCAGAGCTGCAGACCGGCATGGGCAGTGCGGTCGGCAACTCGATGCGTACCGGCGAGATCACGCTGCGCCTGCTCGACTCGATCGGCGGCACGATCAACGGCCAGAAGATCCCGACGCGTCAGCTGGGGCCGGCGCAACTGAACACGCCGCCGATCACGCGCTCGGAGCTGTACCGAGTCGAGAACCTTGGCTGGGCCCGCGGCGAGTCGCCGGTGGTGATCGAGCAGCCGCTGCCGCTGCGCTTCCAGCTGCTGGCGGTCGCGCGCAAGTTCACGGTGAACGACTGATGATCCGGCAGGCAGCGATCGCTGACGTACCGCGGCTGGTGGAGCTCGGCGCGCAGATGCACGCGGAGTCGCCGCGCTTCTCGCGCCTGGCGTTCGACGCCGAGAAGCTGGCGGCCTTCCTCGGGTCGGCGGTCAATGCGCCGCATGTGCTGGTGCTGGTGGCCGAGCGCGATGACCAGATCGTCGGCGGCTTCGTCGGCCTGGCGCTCGAGCATTGGTGCTCGCGCGACCTGGTGGCGACCGATTTGGCGCTGTTCATCGAGCCGCGCAAGCGCGGCGGGCTGATCGCCTCGCGCCTGGTGCGCGCCTACCTGGACTGGGCCGAGCGGCGCGGGGCCAAGCTCATCCAGCTGGGCATCACGACGGGCGTGGCGACGCTCGCGACCGAACGGCTGTACGAGGTGCTGGGACTGTCCCGGTGCGGCTCGATTTACGAGGTGCTCTGACCGTGTGCACTGGACTTGAAATGATGGCCGCCGCGCAGGCCGGCAGCGCGCTGGCCGGTGGGTATGCGCAGATGCAGGCCGGCAGCGCGCAGGCCGACGTGCTGAACGCACAGGCCGCGGCCGAGCGCGACGCGGCCAAGCAGCGCGCCGCCGAGGTCCGCCGGCAGATCAGCCAGGCACGTGGCAGCGCTCGAGCTGCGCTGGCCGGCGCCGGCGTCGATGTGACGCAAGGAACGCCGCTGGCGATCGATCAGGACATTGCGCGGCGCGGCGAGCAAGAGGCACTGATGACGCTCCTCACCGGCGAGCGGCGTGCGCGCGAGGCGCAGTTCGCTGCCGACCAGGCGCGCGCGGTCGGGCGCTCGGCGCTGGCGCAGAGCGTGGTCGGCGCGGTCGGCGCCATGTCGCGCGGACGCTGGGGCGGCCAGTCGCAGCGCCAGGTGACCAACTACTCGCCCTTCCTCGAGGGCGAGAACCCGTTCGCGGGGCGCTGATGGCACGCATCCCTACCGCTCAGCCTGACGTCACGCTGGGCAACGTGATCGCGCCGCCGCAGCAGGCGGTATCGCAGGATCCGCGCGCATTCGGCATGGGCATCGCGGCCGAGGCCGAGCGCCTGGCGGCGCGCGGTGTGGCCGACGCCGAAGCCGAGCTCGCGCGGCAGCAGGCCGAGCAGCGCCGACAGCAGCTGCAGGCCGAGGCTGAGCGCCGGGCGCAGGAACGAGAAGCGCGCCGCGTGCAGGCGATCAACGCGCAGGCGCGCGTGGTCAATGACCTGGCCGATCTGCAGGATGAGGTAGGACGCGGTCTGGCCGACGGCTCGATCGACAAGGCCAGCGCCGGCGAGATCTGGCAAACCCGCTCGGCCGAGATCCTGAAAGCCGGGATCGAGGGCGTCGACGCCGAGCACCGGCCGCTGGTCGGGGCCTCGCTGCTCGACAACATGGGCCGGGCGCAGCGCGACCTGCGCCGGCTGCTGGCGGCGCGCGATCGGCAGGACATTGCGCAGGGCGTGGCCGCGCATCTCGAGGAAATGCAGCGCTTCGCGGCGCGCGGTGGCGCGCAGGCGGATGAGGCGATCCGCAACGTCGAGGCCTTCATTCCGTCGATCGCGGCGCAGGCGGGCCTCGATGCGCAGCGCACCGTGCAGGGCTTTCGCGAGCGCGTGCGCTTCCGCCAGGCTGCGGACCTGGTGATGGCCAACCCGTCCGAGGCGTTGCGCACGCTGCGCAACCCCGACACCTTCCCAGAGCTGGATCCAGACAAGCGTGCTGGCCTGATTGCGCAGGCCGACGCCGCAGTGCTGCGGGCGCAGGAACGGGCGCGCATTGAGGCCGAACGCCTGGCGCGCGAGCAGGACCGAGTATTCAATGCCGCTGCGGCGGTGTTCGAGTCCGGCCGCACGTTCACCGCCGACTATGCCGACCAGGTGCTCGCCAAGCTCAAGGGCTCGCCCTACGAGGGAGCACTGCGCCAGATGATCCAGCTCGGGCCGTCGAACGTGGCCGCCGCGACGCTGCCGATCGAGCAACAGCGTGCGCAGCTCGATGCGCTGCTTTCGAAAGCGAACGCCGAGGGCAGCAATCCGGCGCTGGAGAAGGAGATCGGGCGCCGGCAGAAGGTGCTCAGCGCGGCCGAGCGCGACGCCAAGGACGATCCTCTCGGCGCGGCGCTGGATCGTGGCGTGATCCAGTCGATCGCGCCGCTCAACCCGCTCGACCTGGGCACGCTGCCGGCGGCGCTGGCGCAGCGCACGGCGGTGGCGCAGGCGGCAGCGACTTGGGCGGGTCGCCCGGTGTCGCCGCTGCGGCCAGCCGAGGCCGAGCAGCTGGCGCGGGCGATCAAGGCCATGCCAGTGCAGCAGCGCGCGGCAACCGTCAGCCTGATCGCGCAGGCGGCGCCGGATCCGCAGTCTCTGCGAGCGATGGCCGGCCAGATCGCCGGCACGGATCAGGCACTCGCCACCGCGTTCGTGCTGGCCGCAGACGGCAACAAGACCTCGAAGGGCCGCACGGTGACCGAGCTCTACCTGCGCGGCGCCGAGGTGCTGGCCACCAAGGAAACCAAGGGCGAGCGCGATCGCGAGCTGCGCGCCGCAGCCACGATCCGCGGCAACATCGTCCAGGCGATCGGCGATGCCTACTTCTCGCCGCAGGCGCGCGACCTGTACGTCGATGCGGCCATCAAGATCCAGGCGGCGCTGCAAGCCGAGGGATCGAGCAACGCCGACGAGGTGGCGGTGTCGCTGGCTACCGGCGGCATCGTCCACCGCAACGGCCGGCCTGTGGTCAAGCCGTACGGGTGGAGCGATCGGGATTTCGATCAGTGGGTCAAATCGACCCAGCAAGCGCTGAAAACGGCCGCTGGTGAGTTCATCGCCGGCGGATCAAGGCTGACTGGCGAGCAGCTGGCCGCAGCGCTTCCTGGCGCCCGCATGGCCAATGTAGGCGCCGGGCAGTACGTGCTGGTCGGACCGGGTGGGCAGATCGTGCGCCGAGCTGACGGCTCGCCGCTGGTGCTGGACGCGCAGCGATGAACCCGGCCGATCTGCGATCCCCGTTCGCGGCGGAGATTGCCCGCGCGCTGGCAGTGGATCCGACTTCGGCGCCACTGCAGCCGGCTCCGCCCGGGATCTGGTCAGGCCTGGGCGGCGCCGTGCGCGACTTCGTGCCGGCCGCGCTGGGCGAGGCGGCGCGGGCGACCTATCGCTTCGTCACCGCCGGCGCCGACGACGTGATGCGACGCCAGCAGCAGGAAGTCGATGACTTCACGGCCGAGGCGATCCTGCGCCGGCGCGTCGAGCTGGACGAGCGCCGTAGCCGCACCGATGCCGAACTGCGCGACTTCGTGCAGCGCTTCACGCCTGACCCGGCCACGACCGGTGCCGGCGCGCAGGTGGTGTTCGGCCTGGGCAAGACGCTCACCAAGGCGATCCCATCGGTGTTGGCCGCCGGTCCAGTCGGTGGTGCGGCGATCACTGGCGCGCTCGAGGGCGGCGCGGAAACGCAACGGCTGGAAGATCAGGGGGTCGACACAGCGACGGCCACGCGCGCCGGTGTGGCGACCGGCGTGCTGACCGCGGTCGGATTCGGACTGCCGGCTGCCGGCTCGACGCTCGCGCGTACCGCCGGCTTGGTGGCCGTCGGCGGGCCCGGCGGGTTCGTCGCACAGCAGGCGGCTGTCGGCTACATCCTGGACAGCGCCGATTACTCGACGATCGCGCAGCAGTACGATCCCTTCGACCCGGTGGGCCTGGCGGTGTCGACGTTGGCCGCCGGCGCGTTCGGCGCGGCCGGCATGGCGGCCGCGCGGCGCGGTGGCCGGCCGGCGCTGGTGGTCGATCCAGAGACCGAGGCCGCGGCGCGCGCGGTGCAGCTGTCCGAGCAGGCGGCCAACACTGGGATTCACCAGCCGGGCGACATGGACGGCGCGGCCAAGCATCTCGAGGCGCTGGCCGCCGCTGCGCGCCAACTCGAACAGGGCCGCCCGGTGGACGTGGCGACGGTGGCCAAGGTCGACGGCCATGTGCTCGCTGGCAAGTTGGCGGCGGCCGATATCCCCCGCTCGACCGATGCGCTGACGCCGGAACAGCGGGCGATCGAGAGCCGGTTCGCCGAGCAGATCGCCACCGACTACCCGGCCGCGGTGGCGCGCTACAACGCGCGCGAGGACGCCAAAGGCGGCAAGGTGCTCAACACCGACATCGCGCGCGAGGTGTCGGACGACTACCTGCGCGATCGCACGCAAGCGGCCGCGGTACATGAGCCTGCCAGCTGGCTCATCAAGCGCCTGTATGCGCAGAAGCTGGCCGAGCCGCCCAAGCCGGGCGAGTACCCGATCGTCGCTTTCACCGCGGGCGGCACCGGCGCCGGCAAGACTTCGGGCGTGAAGATGGTCCCCGAGGCGCAGCAGATCACCGAGCGCGCGCAGATCATCTACGACACCAACATGAACACGCTGGGGTCCGCGGTCGACAAGATCGAGCAAGCGCTGGCGGCGGACAAGAAGGTGGCGATCATTTACGTCTACCGCGATCCAGTCGACGCGCTTGTCAACGGCGCTCTGCCGCGCGCGATGCGGCAGGAAAAAGAATTCGGCAGTGGCCGCACCGTGCCGCTGCACGAGCACATCAAGACGCACGTTGGCGCGCGTCAGGTCATCGAGCAGCTGGCGGTCCGTTATGCCGGCGACGAACGGGTGCGCATCACCGTCATCGACAACAGCCGCGGGGCCGGGAAGGCGAAGAAATCAAGGCTTTCCGATATCCCCAGCGTGCGATACAATGAGATCGCGCCGAAGGTACGTGCGGCGCTTGAAAGCGAACGTGAAGCAGGAAAAATCTCAGAAGCCGTCTACCGCGGTTTCGCCGAGCCAGGCGGAAAGCAAGCGGATGCTGGACGAGTTCGAGAAGCTGATCGAAACGTCGTTCCTACCGTCCCTGAACAAGGCAGCGGTGGAATCCGCGCAGTCGCCGGCGCAGCCCGCCAAGAAGTAGCTGGCAACACCGCGACGGTCGTCACCGAGCGCGGCCTCTCCCTCCCCGTCCGTTACAAGGTTGTCGACGCGCGCGAGCTGGTGACGTCGCACGACGACGCGCTGCGCGCCAATCCCGCGTTTCCCGCTGAGCTGCAGCCGCGTGACCGCACGCGCGCCGCCAGCGAGGCGCAGATCGCCAAGATCGAGGGCGCGATTAATCCCGAGCTGCTGGCCGAGTCGCCGAAGGCGGCCGACGGTGCGCCGATCGTCGGCGCCGATCGCGTGGTCGAATCGGGCAACGCGCGCACGATCGCGCTACGCCGCGCCTACACCAGCGGCAAGGCGGACGGCTACCGCGCCTGGCTGGTCGACAACGCCGACCGCTTCGGCATGAAGGCGGCCGACGTCGACAGAATCGAGTGGCCTGTGCTGGTGCGCGAGACTGCCGGCAAGTACGACCGCGCCGAGTTCGCGCGCCAGGCCAACGAAGCAGCGCAGGCGCGCATGTCGGCGCCGGAGCAGGCCAAGGTCGACGCGCAGCGAATGCCAGATCTCGACCGCCTGGTGACCAACGAGGACGGCACCATCAACGTGCCGCAGTCGCGCGAGTTCATTCGCGACTTCTTCGATTCCGTGGTGTCGCCGGCCGAGCTGAACGACATGATCGCCAGCGACGGACGGCCGAGCGTGGCCGGCTTGGCGCGGATCCGCAATGCGCTGTTCGCCAAGGCCTACGGCGACGCCGAGCTGGTGGCGATGCTGACCGAGAGCACGGACGCCAACATCCGCAACATCCTAGGCGGCCTGATGCGGGCGGCGCCGGCGGTCGCCAAGCTGCGCGACCAGATCGCCGCCGGTGCGCGCCAGCCGCTCGACTTCTCGAAGGATCTGGCCACCGCCGCGCGCCTGTTCTCGCGCCTGCGCAGCGAGGGAACCAGCGTCGAGTCGTTCCTGTCGCAAGGTGCGCTGATCGACTCGCCGGTGACGCCGGAGGTTGCGGCGCTGCTGCGCGGCCTGGCCGACAATGCGCGCAGCGCGCCGCGGATCGCCGACATGCTGCAGCGGATGATCGGCGCCGTTGACGCGCTGGGCGATCCGCGCCAGGGCGGCATGTTCGATGCCCCGGCCGCCGGCGTGCGGGACGTGGCCGAGGCCGCCACCGGCGCCATGCGCGAGGAGCAGGCGACGGCCGCCACCGCGCAGCAGTCGATCGAGCTGCAGGCGGCGCGCGAGGCGGTGGCCACCAGGCCCGACCTGGCGGTGAAGATCAGCGAGGACGAAAGCGTGCCGGCGGCGCAGCTGCTCGAGCAAGCCAAGGCCGACGCTGACGCGCTGCGCGCCGAGGCCGCCGCCTACCAGGCCGCGGTCGCTTGTGCACTGAGGGGGTAGAGGATGCGCGCGGAGTGCGTGGACGCGATTGCGCGGGTGCTTGGCAAGGCGCCGAGCGCGGCGCAGGTGAAGCGGATCGAGGCCGATATCGTGCAGCACATGCGCGACTTCGCGCGCGCGGATCCCGCGAAGTACGCCGCACTGTCGATGGCCGATCGGTTGCAGGAAGCGGCGGCGCGCGCGATGCAGGCCAAGCTCGATGAAGCAGCGCTGAAGGAGCGGCGCGCGGCGCTGCAGGTGACCGCGGCGGCCAGGCTGCGGTCGCGATACGAGGAACGCCGCGCGCTCGGCGGCACTGGCGCACGGGCCGTCTATGAGCTACTGGATCAGGTGTCGATCTACAGCAAGGGCGTGGCGCGCGAATACTTCGCCAAGATCATCGACGCGATCGAGGCCGCCGAGCCGCGATTCCTTGGGCTGATCGAGAACGGCGCGGCGGTGCGCGACTTCGTGCGCGAGGTGCTGGCACCCGGTTCCACGGGAAACGGCATCGCGGCCAAGGGCGCGAAGGCCTGGCTCGACACCATCGAGCAGATGCGCCTGCGCTTCAACGCGGCCGGCGGCAGCATCGGAAAGCTCGACTACGGCTACCTGCCGCAGCCGCACGACAACGGCCGGGTGCGCCTGGCCGGGCGCGACAAGTGGGTGGCCGACACGCTGCCGCTGCTGGATCGGTCGCGCTACGTCGACCTCGAGGGCCGGCCGATGGACGATGGTGCACTGACGGCCATGCTGCGCGACGCCTACACGACGATCGTCTCTGACGGGCTGAACAAGCTCGAGCCGGGTCAGTTCCGCGGCACTGGCGCGCGCGCGAACCACGGCAGCGAGCATCGGGTGATTCACTTCGCCGACGCCGACGCCTATCTGCGCTACATGGAGCAGTACGGGCACGGCTCGGTGTTCACCGCGATGCAGGGCCATGTATCGCGCCTGGCGCGCGATATTGCGCTGGTCGAGCAGATGGGCCCGAATCCAGAGTTGGCGTTTCGCACGATCGATGACGTGGCGCAGCGTGATGACGGCGGCGTGCGCCTGGTCGGCGGCTTCGGCGTCAGCACGCGCCAGCTCTGGGCGACGCTCTCGGGCTACTCGGCGCAGGCCGAGCACGTGCGCCTGGCCGAGATCGCGCAGGGCGTGCGCAACCTGCAGGTGGCGGGCAAGCTGCAAGGCGCGCTGCTGTCGAGCGTGACC
This sequence comes from Thiobacillus denitrificans, assembly GCA_020725005.1. Classification (GTDB taxonomy): domain Bacteria; phylum Pseudomonadota; class Gammaproteobacteria; order Burkholderiales; family Thiobacillaceae; genus Thiobacillus; species Thiobacillus denitrificans_G. Next base: position 7,664 of record DYFW01000028.1, on the reverse strand, counting down.
GATCTCGGATCGCTGGTGCTGACGGCGCGCTTCAACAGGCTGCCGGTGTGGGACACGCTGGCGGCAGTGATCCGTTCGTTCGGCTCCGACACTCAGGCCTACGCCAACCGGGCCGGTCTGATCGCCGACACGATCATCAGCGACATGAACCGCTGGGGCGAGTCGAACCTGCGCGACGGCTGGACGGGCCGCTTGGCCAACACGACGATGAAGGTGTCGCTGCTGAACGCCTGGACCGACGCCATCCGCCGCGGGTTCTCGGTGACGATGATGGCCGGGCTGGGGCGGCTGCTGCGGAATGGAGGCAATTCGCCGACCTGGGCGCAGCTCGACGCTGTGACGCGCGCGCACCTCGAGCGCAAGGGTGTGACCGAAGCCGATTGGTCGATCTGGCGGCAGGCAACGCTCGAGCAATGGCGCGGCCAGCCGATGCTGACCCCAGAGGCCGTGCGCGCGGTCAATGATCCTGGCGCGGCACAGGCGGCCACGCGCCTGCTCGGTGTGATCGCCGACGAGGCCGAGTTCGCCAGCGTGGCGCCCGACCTGTACACGCGGGCGGCCGTGGAGCGCGGCACGCAGAAGGGCACCATCGAGGGCGAGCTGCTGCGGTCGATCGCGCTGTTCAAGGGCTTCCCGCTGGCGATGATCTCGCGCCACTGGGGGCGGGTGGCCGACACCTGGCGCAGCGGCGATCGCGCGAGCGCGGTCGGCTACGGATCCGGCCTGGCGGTGGCGTTGACCACGCTCGGCGCACTGGCAGTCCAGCTCAAGGAACTGGCGGCCGGCCGCGATCCGCGCGATATGACCGAGGCGAAGTTCTGGGCGGCGGCCGCGGTGCAGGGCGGCGGCGCTGGCATCCTCGGCGATCTGGCCTACACCGGCGCCGGAGGCTACTCGCGCGCCGGCCTGCCCAACTGGTTCAACCTGGCCGGGCCGGTGTTCTCGACCGCGGCCGAGGCGATCGACCTGACGGTTGGCAACGCGGCGCAGTTTGCGCGCGGCCAGGACACCCACATTGGCGCCGAGGCGCTGCGGTTCACGCGCTCGAACACGCCTTTCGTGAATCTCTGGTACGCGCGCGCTGCGCTCGATCAGGCGGTGTTCCATGATCTGCAGGAGTACCTGTCGCCCGGCTACCTGGCCAAGATGCAGAGCCGGATCCGCCGCGACTTCGGCAACGACTATTGGTGGCGTCCGGGCGGAGATATGCTGCCCGAGCGGGCGCCGGACCTGGGCGCCGCGCTGGGGAATTGAAGATGCGGATTGACCAATACGAGAAGCTGCAGGCGCTGACCGAGAAGCTGGCCGACGTGCTGATTGACGAGCTCAACCCGGACGAATGGCCGGGCGCGGGGATAAAGCCGGCGACGATGGACCGCGACACCCGCGGCGATCGGTACTGGTGCAAGAAAAACGCGGCCGCCACGCTGTCGGCGCTGACGCGGCTGCATACCATCATCGGCCTGGTGCAGCGCACGGCGCCACCGCCGGCTACCGAGGATGCGGACGACGACGACCTGGAGAAGGAAATCGAGTCGGCAGAACGCGCGGCGCTGCGCGCGATCGAGGCGGCGCAGGCGCGGGCCAAGCGTGGGCGTGGGAAATAAGCCAGCCAGCTTCGCCGCGTTCTTCTGGGTGTGGGCGCGGCGCCAGCGCTGGCAAGTGCCGGCCTTTCACTGGGTGATCGTCGCCTGGCTCGAGGCGACGCGCGACCCGGTGCGCGTGCTGATGGTGTTTCGCGGCGCGGCCAAGTCGACGCTCTACGCGATCTGGAAGGCTTACGAGCTCTGGTGCGATCGCTCGCACCGATCGCTGCTGTGGTCGACCGACACCAAGCTCGCCAAGAAGATGACGCGCGACGTGCTCAACGTGCTGCGCAATCATCCTTGGTGCCGCGGGATGCTGCCGCCGGTCAACGGCGCCGAGGAGTTCTGGGTCAACGGCGCCACCGACGCGCGCAATCCGAGCATGGCCGCCTTCGGCGTGCTGTCGAACGCCACCGGCGGCCGGGCCGACGCGATCGATTTCGATGACGTCGAGGTGCCGAAGAACATCCGCACCGCCGAGGCACGCGAGAAGCTGCGCGACCGCATCGGCGACTCGGCGTTCATCGTGGTGCCGGGCGGGCAAAAAACCTACATCGGCACGCCGCACACGCACGACTCGATCTATACCGAGCAGATCGCAGGGGGGGCCGCTGTGCTGAAGATCCCGCTGTTCGCCAAAGCTCAGCGCATCAAGGACACCAGCAAGTCGACGCGCTATCTGCTCGCCTTCCCGCCGGACGACGATGGCTATTACGTGCTGGCCGGGATCGGCAAGTTCGCGCGCCTGCTGGTCGAGGGGCGCGACTACACCATCGAGCGCGGCGAGCTGGTGTTCAAGCACCCGCCGGCAGTGGAGCTCGACGTCTACACCGGCTGCGCATGGCCAGAGCGATTCACGCGCGCCGATATCGAGCGACGCCGCAAGGACTCTCGCACGCTCAACGCCTGGGACTCGCAGTATCAGCTCGAGGCGAAGCCGCCGCAGCAGGTGCGCCTCGATCCCGATCGACTGATCCCCTACGACGTCGAGCCCGACGTGCGCGTGGTAAACAACTCGGTGGTGATGATGCTCGGCGGCGCGCAGATCGTCTCGGCGCGGCTGCGCCTGGATCCGGCCAGCGGCAAGCCAAACAGCGACGTGAGCGCGCTCGCGCTGATCCTGCAGGATGCCGATGGCCGCCTGTACTGGCACCGGGCGCTCGCGCTGCTCGGCGAGCTCGCAGAGATCGATGACCGCGGCCAGATCAGCGGCGGCCAGGCCGAGCAGGTGTGCGACGTGGTGGCGCAGTACCAGCTGTCGCGCCTCGAGGTGGAAACGAACGGCATCGGCGGGCACGTGCCGTCGATCCTACGCGGCGCGCTCAAGCGGCGCGGCTTGGCGTGCGGCGTGTCGGAGATCAACGCCACCGGCGACAAGAACATGCGGATCCTCGGCGCGTTCGAGGCGCCGCTGAGCGCCGGCTACCTGTGGGCGCACGTTTCGGTGATCGATGCGGTCGAGCACCAGATGCGCGACTGGAACCCGGCGGTGCGCGATCAGCCGGACGATCACCTGGACGCCGCCGCAGGCGCGATCCTGGCCGAGCCGGTGCGCATCGGCAAGCGCGTCACGCCGGCGCGAGCGGCGCCAGGACGAGGCGAAATGTCCCGGACTCGGGACGGGGTTGCAGTTGATGATTGGCGCCCGAGCGCGGGCGTGTTCGAGGTCGAGTTCGAACGTTGACCGCTGGCCCGAGCGCTCCACGCGCGCGAGGCCTGAGTGACCGTTTCCACCGCTGTCCCGAGGATTGATTATGCCGGCAACGGCGTGACAGTCCTTTTCACGTTCGACTTCAAGATCTTCAAGGCGGCCGACCTTGAGGTGACGGTCGACGGGGTGGTGGTCACCAACTACACGCTGTCGATCGCGACGCCGCCGGCCTATGGCGGGTCGATCACGTTCGCGACGCCGCCGGCCAATGGCAGCAAGGTTGTGCTCAAGCGCGTGCTGCCGTTCTCGCGCTCGACCGATTACCAGAACGGCGGGGAGCTGCCAGAACAGACGCTGGACGATGACCAGGATGCGCCGGTCATGATGATTCAGCAGCTCGCCGCCGACGTCGACGTGCGGCTCGGCAGCGTCTTGCGCGTGCCTGCTAACGAGGCGATTCCGGAGCTGTCGGCAGCAGCGTCGCGAGCGAACCTGCTGCTCGGATTCAACGCGGTCGGCGATCCGGTGATGGTCCCGCCGGCGACGTCTGGCGGCGGGTTCGTAAATCCGATGACGGCAGCCGGCGACCTGATCGCCGGCGGTGCCGGCGGCGCGGCAACGCGGCTGTCAATCGGATCGGACGGCCAGGTGCTGACTGTGGTTGGTGGCGCGCCGACATGGGCGGCGGCCACTGGCGGCAGCGGCGGGCAAGACGCGTTGCAGCGCTCGTGGCAAGGGGTGTGAAGAATGGCGTTCATTGAGAAGGGCAACGACGGGGTGTTCAACGGCACGACGCCGGTCGACGTGGCGCCCGCCCCGGCTGCAGCCACCCGTCGGATCGTGCGTAACGTCGTCGTGCACAACCCGGACACGGTGGCTGCGGTCGTCACTTTGCGCATCGACAACGCCGGGGCCAAACGCAACCTGCCAAAAGTCACGCTGCAGCCGGGGGAGTCGGCGGTCTACGCCGATGTGATCGTGCTCGACACGACCGGCAAGAAAGTCGAGGGCGTGCTCGATGCGGCGCACACGACGACAGCACCCAGTTTCGTGGCGGCTTACGCAGATGTGACGTGATGACCGATGCAGCGACGCGCGCTTTTAAAAGCGGCGGCACTGGCGCCGTTATGTGCGCTGCCGGGCTGCGGCCCGTGGAGTGGAGACGATATGCGAGTGTTTGACGCCGCCGGGCGCGAGAAGGTCTTCGATGCACTCGAGCCCAACGAGGCCGATTACTGGATCCGGCTGGCCGCGCTGTTGGATCCGGCCGCGTTCGTGCTGCACCAGGGCGGCGGGTTCAGCGTGACCGTGCCTGACGGGGGTCGATGGTACGCGCTGAACATGTGGAACTGCAGGCTTGGCGCCACCGGCCCGACCATCTGGTGCCGGCGGTCGCCAACGCTGTGGGATGCGATTCCTCTGCCACAGGGCACGAACATCCAGGACAACGGGTCGACCGGCATGCTGTACGTGTGCAAGCCGGAATTGGTTTCCAGCGGCGCCAAGTACCGCGATCCGCGCGGCCTGTTTTTCGAGCGCATGGCACGGCTCAAGACGCTGCCGCTGTACGCCGCGTCGGTATCGATCGCGGCCGGCGCTAGCGTTACCAACAACGTGGGGTCGGCGCTGCTGCCTGCGGATTTCACGAACGGACTGATCGTGGCCCAGTTCGCGATGGACGTGGCCTGGGTAATCACGGCGGCCACGACTGGGGCGAGCGAGGGCATCTTGAACCTAATGGACGAAATCAGCGACGCCCACGCCGTACGAGTCGCCGGTTCTTCCATCGTCCCCTTCCAGCGGGCCGTGATGCCCTACGTAAAGGTGCACGCCGGCAACCAGGACGGGGCGAGCGGCCTGTCACTGGCCGGCAATGGTGGCGTGCTCTATCACAAACTTCCGTCGGATTGGTGAGCGTCGTATGCGTGTTATCGCTGCATCGGGTCTGACGACGCGTCTGCGCGCATCGCTACGCTCGCCCGCTGCAGCCCCGACCAAGTTTTCCGGACTGTGGTCGCGCAGCAGCGGGGAGCGCGGTCAGATCACAGCGCACACATCGCTGAATCTGACGAGCGCGCTAACCATCGAGTTTTGGGCCTTCCCGTTCGACGACATCGTTGCCTTTCCGGTGCTCGTAAACAAAGGGGCGGTCAACACCGCTTATACAGTCCTGATCAACGCATCGGACCAGATGCAGGTGACGATCAAGCCGGCGGGGGCTCAGGTGGACTGCGCAGACACGGTGGCCGTGACGCGCAATGCCTGGACGCATTGGGCGGCGACCCTCGATGGTACGGATCTGCGGCTGTACAAGAACGGCACTCAAGTTAATGTGGTTGCGTGCGCTGCGGCGTCTACCAACGCAGGTGATCTGTGGGTCGGCGGCTCGGACAGCGCGACAGCCAACGCATACGCCGGCCTGATCGATGAGTTGCGAATCTGGAACGTGGTGCGCTCGCAGGCCGAGATCGACGCCAACAAGGCAGTGGACATTGCCCCGGCGACCGCTGGACTCGTTGCGTATTACAAATTCAGCGAGGGGCGTGCGCGTACCGCCGCAAACTCCGTACCGAGCGGTGGTCCCGGAAGCATGTCTCTGCAGAACTCAGACCAGTGGTCCATCGCCACCCCTTTCTGACCTTGAAACGCTCGACCACAGACACAGACATGGAACCACCGAAAGACCCGACGGCCTACGGGCTGCTCACGTACGCCTGGGTGATCGCCCTGTCGTTCGCCGGCGGCGTGGTGAGCTTTCTGCGCCGCGTGCGCGAGGGCTCCGTGCGCCCGTTCAACGTGGTCGAGCTCATCGGCGAGGTGTTCACTGCCGGCTTTGCCGGGCTGCTCACCTTCTGGATGTGCGAGGCCGCCGAGATCAACCCCCTGCTCTCGGCGGTGTTCATCGGCGTATCGGGGCACATGGGGTCGCGCGCGATCTTCCTGCTCGAGCGCTACCTCGAAACGAAGCTGCCGCCCCGCCAGTGAGGCAACCATGAAGGCACGCTACCGCTACCGCTGCGCAGTCACCGGCCGCTATGTCTCGGCCGAGTACGCGCGCCGCCATCCGCGCACCACGCTGCGCGAGCGCGTCAAGTAGACCATGTTCGAAACAATTCTCGGCGCAGCTTCTGGCGGCCTCCTGCCGGCGCTCGGCGCGCTCGGTGGTGCGGTCATGCGATGGGTGGCCGCGCGCCAGCAGCAGGCGGCCGAGCGCGACAAGATGGCGCATGAGCTGGCAATGCTCGAGGCGACGGCGAAGATCGAGGATCGCCGCGCCGAGCAGCGCCTGGCGGAAATGAGCCGGGCGAGCGAGATCCAGCTGGCCGCGATCCGCGCCAAGGGCGAAGCCGACACACAGGTCGAGGAGCAGCGCGCGCTCGGGCTGGCGCTGCAGGCGCAGCTCGCGCCGTCGGGCAATCCGCGGATCGATGCGCTGAACGCGAGCGTGCGGCCGATCCTGACCTACTGGTGGTGCATGGTGCTTTACACCGTGGGCAAGGGGCTGCTGGTCATTGCGCTATTCGCTGACGGCCGCGCACCTGATGCCAAGACCGCCGCCAGCATCCTGATGACCGACTTCGACCAAGCGATTGTCGGCTCCATGCTCGGCTTCTGGTTTGTCGATCGCGCGCTCCGCAAGGGGCGCTGATGCCCTTCGACGGCCGATCGCTGATCGGCGAAGCGCTCGACCAGGCGCTGCCGGTCATCGCCTACTATGAGGGCTGCGCCGCTCGCGTGCCGCGCACCGGGCTCTATGTCCCGTACCTCTGCCCGGCGGGTTACTGGACGATCGGCTACGGCCGCCTGGTGCCGCGCGATCATCCACCGATCACGCACGGCGAGGCGCGCATGTTCCTCGAAACCGACACTTTGCGGCACCTGCGCTACGCGCTCGAGGCCTCGCCGATCCTGGCGTGCTACCCGCGGCGGCTGGCCGCGATCACTTCGTTCGTGTTCAACCTGGGCGCCGGCGCCTACCGGGCGAGCACGCTGCGCCGTTGCATCAACGCGCAGGACTGGGACGGCGCGCGCATGCAGATCGTGCGCTGGGTGCGCGGCGGCGGTAAGGTGCTGCCCGGCTTGGTGAAGCGGCGCCAGGCCGAGGCCGAGCTGCTTGGCCGGGTGTAAACCGGGTGTAATTCGGGGGCCGAAATGGGCCGACCTCACCGCCGAACTGCGCGGCGCAATCATCACGCTCATGGTGATCGCCGGCTGGAACGGCGTGCGCGACTACTGGATGGGGTCGAGCGAGGGCAGCAACCGCAAGACCGAAATGATGCGGCGTGAACGTTGATGCACGGGAGGCGACATGAAGGACCCGCTGTCCGATGAGGAACGAGAAAGCGGCCTGACCGACGTGCTGGGGCTGGCGGTGTGGCTGATCATCCTCACGGGTTGAACGTGTAATCGGTCCACTGAATCTTGGT
>DYFW01000231.1 GCA_020725005.1 Thiobacillus denitrificans | reverse complement strand
TACCGTTTAGGGTCGCTTCCTGATAGGTGATGCGGCAATTCGGCACCGTCCCACCCTGCACGTCGAAAGTACGCGACGGCGTCCCCGTACCCGTAGTATTGGCCGTCAGGCCGTCGGCCGCAAGGTTGATCGCGGCGGCGGCATCGATGCCGGTGGCGGTGGCGGCGGGATAGCGGTTGCGAATGTCCACCATGGTGCCGTCCATGTTAACTTGGGGAGTGGCCGAGGCGCAGTTGGTCGTGGTGACGCTTGGCGCGACGTTGGCCAAGTCGAGTTCGCAGCGGGAGCGGGCGAGGGCGACGGCGGAGCGGATCGAGCCATAGATGGCGTTGGCCTTGGCGATGCGCGCGTCGCGCTGGGCGTCGATCAGGCGCGGCAGCGCCACCGCCGCCAGGATGGCGATGATGGTGATGACGATGATCAGCTCGATCAGGGTGAAGCCCCGGGATGATCGGGCGGACGCGTGCGACGGAGGATTTTCGGCTTTTTTCACGGGGGCAGATTAGCATGGCTCCAAGGGCGTGCCATGGGCGGATTATCGGCACAAATTCCCCCTACTTGAGTGGCTCCAGCCGCAGGCCGACGGTGCGGCCGAGGGCGTCGGCCTGACTGGCGAGCCGCCATTCCAGCCGGGCGCTGCCGCCGAAGGCCGCGGGCTGGCGCGGGCGATAGGACAGCACGCGCTTCGCCGCGTCGTAACGCCAGCGCCCGGCGCGCGCGATGTCCGCCGCCTCGCGCGGCGACCGTTCGAGGAAGTCGAGGGGATTGGCGACCGCCAGCTCGGCGATGCGTGCTTCCTCGCCGCGCATGATGCGTTCGCCCACCGCCAACTTGAGGCCGATGTCGATGTGGCGCAGCGTGAGATCCACCTCCAGCCGCTCGGTCTCGTGCTCCACGGCGACCAGGCGGTCGAGCAGCAGCGCGGCGAGAATGCCGAAGACGATCAGCACGACGAGGAACTCCAGCTTGGTGGCGCCTCGGCCGCGCGTCATGGCGTCCTCACTTCTTCATCGCGACCTTGCCGAGATCCCACAGCGGCAGGAAGATGCCCAGCGCCAGGACCAGCACCATGACGCCGAGGGCGACGATGAGGATGGGCTCGATCTGCTGCGAGAGGGTCTTGAGCTCGTACTCGACCTCGCTCTGGTACATCGCGGAGATCTCCTCCATCATCTCGTCGAGGGCGCCGGATTCCTCGCCGACGGCGATCATCTGCAGCACCACAGGGGTAAAAGCTCCAGTGGCGATGGCGGCGCGCAGCACCGATTCGCCGCGCTCGACGCTGTCGCGCATGCGATCCACCTTCTCGGCGATGTAGTCGTTGTCCACCGTCTGGGCCACGGTGGTGAGCGCCTGGATCACCGGCACGCCGGAGCGCGAGGCGAGCGCGAAGCTGCGCGCGAAGCGCGCCAGGGTGGCCTTCTGAACGATCTTGCCGGCGACGGGGATGCGCATCTTGAAGCGGTCCCAGAGATATTTGCCGCGCTTGGTGCTGGCCCAGGACTTGAAGGCGAAGCCGGCGGCGACCACGCCGCCGAGGATCGCGTGCCACCAGGCCACCATGAAGTTCGAGAAGCCGATCAGGATGCGCGTCATCAGCGGCAGTTCGGCGCCGAAGCCGGAGAACACCTTGGCGAAGGCCGGGATCACCCAGATGTTGACGACGAACAGGGCGACCGCCATGGCCATGACGACGAAGCTCGGGTAACGCAGCGCCGACTTCACCTGCTCGCGCATGAAGCGCTCGAACTCCATGTGGTCGAACAGGCGCAGGAAGACCTCCTCGAGCCGGCCCGTCATCTCGCCGACGCGCACCATCGACAGGTAGAAGGGCGTGAACACCTTGGGATGGCGCGCCAGGGAAAGGGACAGCTCGCGGCCCGAATCGAGGCTTTCGCGGATCTGGCCGAGCACCGACTTCATCGCCGGGTTGGCGCTCGATTCCTGCAGGCCGGCGAGGGCGCGCATGATCGGCACGCCGGCCTTGAGCAGCGTATAGAGCTGGCGCGTGAACAGCAGGATATCGACGTGCAGGATCTTCGGGCCGAACAGGGCGGCCATGCCGCCGTCGCCTTCCTTCTTCTTCAGCGCGCCGGCGGGCGCCGGCTTGATTTCGAGCGGCGTGATGCCGCTGCCGAACAGCAGGTCGGCCACCGCGCCGGCGCTCGCGCCTTCGAGCACGCCGTTGATGACTTCGCCGGCGGCATCGCGGCCACGGTAGGAAAAGGCAGGCATCGTTCAGGTCCGCCTATTCATCCAGCTGCGTCGAGACGCGCATCGCCTCGTCGATGGTGGTGCGGCCGTTCACCACTAGGCGCACGGCGTCGCGGCGCAGGGTATGGCCGCCCATCTGCTCGCGGCCGATCTGCATGAATTCGTTGGGGTCGCCGTGGTTGGCGGCCTCGACCAGCGCGTTGCTCATTTCGAGGAACTCGTACACCGCCTGGCGGCCCTGGTAGCCGGTGTTGGCGCAATGGGCGCAGCCGCGTCCCTTGGCGTACTTGAACTGGCCGATGCGGTCGCCGAGTTCGTAGCGCAGCCATTCCTGCTCGT
>DYFW01000230.1 GCA_020725005.1 Thiobacillus denitrificans | reverse complement strand
TACGGGCTGGTGAGCGATCCGAGCAGTTTCATGGAGCAGTGCCACTAAAGCGATAGAACGAATCCTATCATCGCACGAGCAGGGGTTTCATGGCATAGCGTGAAGCAATGCGGAGATAAATGCCGGCAATCAATATGCGAGCCCCCTTGTGCCGGCGTGCTTAGTGGTCCTGCTGCGTATAAAAATTGTCCGGGCGATCAGCGTTGCGCGGCTTGAGGAGGGCATAGTCCCCCGCCATGAAGGTGTCGGCGAGCGCGAGCGCTGCGACCTCGCTTGCGAGCTTCATGTCGAGCAGCTGGCAGCTCGCGAGCAGGCGGCCGAGCTGGTCGAGCCGGTCGCGCGTTGCATCCAGGCCATGCCGTCTGTATGAGGCCTCGATGAGGTCACCCTGCATTTCAAATTGAAAACCGAGCCGTTCGAGCACCGCGCCGAGGAAGCGGATGCGCAGCGAACGGCCGAAATAGTTGCCTGCCCCGCCGGCGAACTGCAGGGCGATGTAGTTGTGACTCGGATCTTCGCCGCAGAGGGCGTCGACCGTAGCGAAGTGGTAGCCGAATTTCGCGCTGAAGTTGAGGTAGTCGTGCGAGGCCAGCGCATAACTGTCACCGCCCGGTTCCGGGCCGAGCTCGGACGTGGCGATCGAGGCAAGCAGCGACATGAAGCGGTTGGCAGCGAAATTCATGGTGCCTTCCCAGCTGACGCCCGGATGCGTGAGTCCGTTCCAGATGGCCCGCAGGGGGACCGAGGCGAAGTCCTCCGGCGCGATCGTCCGGCGTGCCTTGCGTGTTGAGCTAGTTGGGCGCAGGCCGCCGCCGAGATCGATCAGATGCAGCGCGAGCGGCAGGTGCGTCTTCACCTTGACAGACGCGCCGGCACCATCGGCGTCGGCCGAGAGGCCGAACATCGCGCGCATCGCCTGCTCGTGGCAGAAGCGGATCACGTCGTGGAAGGTCCGGCAACCGGCAGGCGTGAAGTTGGCTGAGCGACAGTCGGTGAGGTTTAGCGGCACCACGCAATCCAGCAGGGCGCGCAGCTTCCGGTGCGCCGGGCTGCCGACATAGCGCCTGCGCGCTGGGCGCATGCGCTCGCGCAGTCGATCGGGTGTGCCGCGGACGATGGTGGCCCGGTTGCCGGCGATGACAGTGACTTCTTCACCCTGCGCGAGGGTGGCCGTCGCGTCGCCGGCGCCCAGGATCGCGGGAATGCCGAACTCGCGCGCCACCGAGGCGAGGTGGCTGGTGATGCTGCCGACATCGGTGACAAGGGCGGCGATGCGGCCCATCACGGCTGCGTAGGCCGGTGCGGCGTTGCGGGTGACAAGGACCGCATGATCGGGTATCGCGCCCAGCGCGTTTTCGTCGCTGGCGACATGGACCCGGCCGGCGGCAATGCCGCGCGCGGCCGCAATGCCGCCTGACAGGCGGATGTCCAGGCCGGCCAGGTCGTCGTCCGGGGCGGGTTCGGCGCGCGGCGCGAGATGCAGGGGACGGGTTTGCAGGAAGCACAGCCGGTCGGCCGCGTCGATCGCCCACTCGATGTCCTGCGCGCTGCCGGCGTGCGCTTCGATGCGCGCGGCGCCGGCGCACAGTTGCCGCAGGGCCGCGTCGTCGAGGGAGGGCAGCGACCGGCGTTCCGCCTGCGTGTCCTCCAGCCGGATGCCGCCCGCAGCGAGCGGGACCAGCGTGGCGGGCTTGAGCACGATCTGCCGCGCGACGACGCTGCCGCTGGCCTTGTCGACCAGGAAGTTATCGGGCATCGCATCGCCGCCCACGAGCTGTTCGCCCAGCCCCCAGAGGGAACTGACCTTGACATACCGGTCGTCCAGTGTTTCGGGATCAAGCGTGTACATCACGCCGCTCGCCTTGGCGTCGATCATCGCCAGTCCGATCACGCACATCGGCGTGTCCGCGTCATCAAGGCCGATCAGCTGGCGATAAGAGATCGCGCGCGCGGAGTATTTGCTCGCCACCACCTCCTTGAACGCGGCGAGCAGACCGTCGCGGGTGACGTTGAGGACTGTCGCATACTGCCCGGCGAACGACGCCGCCCCGTCCTCGCCCACCGCGCTGCTGCGCATGGCGATCCGGACGGCAGGGCACGTCCTCGCTTCGAGCGCGGCATAGGCGGCGGCGATGGCCCCGGCAAGTTCGGCTGGCAGGGCGGCGTCCACCACCATCCGCCGGATCGTCGCGCTGCCGGCCTCCAGTCCGGCGAGATCCTCGGTCGACAGGCGAGCCAGCTCGGCGCGAATCCTGTCCTGCAAGCCGTCCGCGGCAAGAAAGCGCGCGGTGGCGCCGGTCGTGATGACGAAACCATCCGGTACCGGCAGGTGGAGTTCGTTTTTCATCAACGCCAGTCCGGCGGCCTTCCCGCCGATCCTTGCGTGCATGTCAGCCCCAATGTCTTCCAGCGGGAGGACGTCCGCGCTCGCGGGGGCGCTGGCTTGCGGGGCCAGCACTTGCGCGATCGCGTCCTCGATGGTCCGGCAGGCATCGGCCAATGCGGCGAAACGATCTCCGGTCAGCGCGTTCAGCGCCGCGACCAGTCCCTGCAC
>DYFW01000229.1 GCA_020725005.1 Thiobacillus denitrificans | reverse complement strand
AGAAGGCCAGCACGTCGTCGCGTGGCCAGTAGTAGAGCAGGGGGCCAAGACTCAGGTTCATGGCGGGGCGGGCTCCGATTCAACCTAGAAACCGCAGTTGGACGCGCCCGATGGTGCGTCTGGGCGTGTGTCTGCCGCGAAGCGACGACGCAGCCTACCGGGGTAGGCAAGGAGGAGCGAGAGCGGAGTCGTTGCCGCTATAGCGGCTTTACGAATCCGGCCTGCCCCTTGCGGGTACAAAGGCAGGCGCGCGACCGGACGTGCCAGCGGGTGCGTAGCGGTGTCACCCAAATGTTGTGGCTGATCGAAGGCAAAGAATCCAGTGTTCATGCGGAATTCCATGAGGTTACAAGCGGTCAACTGCGGTTTCTAGGTTCAAGTGACAGGGTTAGGCAGCGCGGGATTTCTCCTCACTTCCACGGCCGGTGGTAGGCGCCGAGCGTATGGGTCTGGCCTTCCGAGAGCTTGTCGAGCGTGGCCTGCCAGGCGGGGGATGGCGTGTAGCTGCCGGCATCGCGCTTGACCGCGTCGATGGCGGCGCGCCACACCTGCGTCACCTGGGCGACATAGGCCGGGCTGCGCTGGCGGCCCTCGATCTTGATCGCGGCGATGCCAAGCCTCAGCATGTCGGGCAGCAGGTCGATCGTGTTGAGGCTGGTCGGCTCTTCCAGGGCGTAATAGGTCTCGCCGCCTACCGCGAAGCGCCCCTTGCACAGGGTCGGGTAGCCAGCCTTCTCGCCCTTGCCGTAACGGTCGAGCAGCACGCCGTTCAGGCGCGACTCCAGTCCGGCCGGGGTGTCGGTCCACCGCACCGCCTTCGCGGGCGAGCACACGCCTGCCGTGTTGGGCGACTCGCCGGTGCAGTACGAGGACAGCAGGCAGCGGCCTTCGACCATCACGCACAACCCGCCGAAGCCGAACAGTTCGATCTCGACGGCGGTGTGCCGCACGACGTTTTCCACTTGCGGCAGCGACAGCACGCGCGGCAGCACCGCGCGCTCGATGCCGTAGCGTTCACGGTAGAAGTTGATCGCCTCGTAGCTGGTCGCCGAGCCCTGTACCGAGAGATGCAGCCGGAGCTGCGGATATTTGCCTGCCGCATAGCGCATCAGGCCGGCGTCGGCAAGGATCAGCGCATCCATGCCGAGATCCGCGGCGCGGTCGACCGCGCCGGTCCAGCGTTTCCAGTTCCCGGTCTGCGGGTAGGTGTTGAGCGCCAGCAGCACGCGACGGCCGCGGTCGTGCGCGTAGCGCAGGCCCTCGGCCGCCTGCGCGTCGTCGAAGTTGAGGCCGGGAAAGGCGCGCGCGTTGGTATTGTCGCGAAAGCCCAGGTAGACGGCGTCGGCGCCGTGGTCGATCGCCACCTTGAGCGACGCCAGATTGCCCGCCGGGCAGACGAGGTCAAGCGGCATGGCCGATCTCTCGCCGGATCGCGGCGCGCACGCCCTGGCGGCTGCCGCGCCGTGCCAGTTCGGCCGCGATGCCGTTCAGCACGTCCCATTTTTTCGCGCACCAGGCTGGCGCGAGCAGGATGTCGGGCGCGGCGGTGCCGGTGACGCGGTGGAACACCACATCCCACGGCGTGCGCTCGATGAGGTCGGCGGCGATGCGCACGTAGTCGGCTTCGCTCAGTGGCGTGTAGCCGCCGCGTTTCCAGTCGATCGCCAGCCGGGTGTGCTTCACCACATGCAGCGGATGCAGCTTGATGCCTTCCACGCCGACGTCGAGCACGCGATCGAGGCTGGCGTGGCTATGGCGCTCGTCTTCGCCCGGCAGGCCGACGATGAGGTGGCAGCATACCTGCAGGCCTCGCGCGCGCGCGGCGCGCGTCGCCTGCTCGTACTCGGCGAAGCCGTGGCCGCGATTGACACGCGCGAGTGTGTCGTCGAAGGCCGACTGCAGGCCCAGTTCCAGCCAGACTTCGTGTCCGCGCTCGCGGTATTCCGCCAGCAGGTCGAGCACCGGCGGCGGCACGCAGTCGGGCCGGGTGCCGATCGACAGCCCGATCACGCCGGGCTCGGCGAGCGCCAGGTCGTACAGCGCGCGCAGTTCATCGACGTGCGCGTAGGTATTGGTGTAGGCCTGGAAATAGGCGAGATAGCGGCGCGCGCGCGTGCGTCGCCCGATGCGCCCGCGCGCGCGGGCGAACTGGTCGGCGAGCGTGGCGCGCTCACGGGCGCCGGGTGCGAAAGACAGGTTGTTGCAGAAGGTGCAGCCGCCTATGCCCTTGCTGCCGTCGCGGTTGGGGCAGGTGAAACCGGCGTCGAGCGCGATCTTGTGCACGCGCTCGCCGTGGCGCTCGATCATGGCGCTGCCGAAGGTATGGACGCGGTCACTCAGGACATCCATGTCGGCCGCCCTCAAGTCCCGCCGCCATGGAACTCGACGCCGGGCTGGCGCTCGGGAAGGGCTTCGACCAGGAGTTCGCGGCGCGCACGCGCCAGCGCCTCGACGCCGGCTTCGTCGAGAAAGGCCCGGGCATCGCCCACGGCGGCGGTGAGCAGCTCTGCCGCGAGTGATTCCGGATCGCGTCCGGTCGAGCGTGCCAGGGCGCGCAATTCGATCAGGGGGTCTGGTTGCAGGCGGATTTCGATAGGCTTGCCGTTGCCCGCG
>DYFW01000228.1 GCA_020725005.1 Thiobacillus denitrificans | reverse complement strand
CGTTCCAATGGGCGCGCAGCCAGTTCATGCCAGCCTCCCGTGGTCGAGGCGGCCGACCGCGCCGGACTCGCGCGCAAGGTGGCGAAGCTGCGGCCGCTGGTCTGCATCAAGGGCTGACGCGCACGCCGCCGCGCGCTGCGGCGCGCGCCTTCACCGCCGCGTAGAACGCCGCGAAGTCGTGCTGTTTTTCGGCCAGCAGCGCGCGGAACTGCGCGACTTCGTCGAAATACGTCGCCACCGCCGCGAGTTTCGCATTGTTGAGCTCCCCTTCGAACCACGGGTCGTAGGCCGACCAGGCGGCATCCTCGGCGACGCGGCGGCGGTGGCTGGCGCGCAGGGTCTCGAAAATGCGCGCCTTGCCGGCGCGCTTGGCGTCGTCGTCGAGCGGCGCCGCATAGAGTTCGGCGAGCGCGGCGCGCGTTGCCTTGATCGACGCGAAAAACACGTCGGCACGCGCGAGCCCGGCACGGTACGCGGCGAGAGCTGCGTCGTCCTGCCGGGACGCGAGCCAGCAGAGCGTGCCCTCGATTTCCACCGCGCGTGCGAAGGATTCGTTGAACGTGGCGTCGTTCTTCAGGTACACGACCTGGTGCGCCAGTTCGTGGAAAAGCAGGCCGGCGAGACGCGCGTCGGGCAGGCGCAGCATGGCGCTGGTGAGCGGGTCGTCGAAATGGCCGAGCGTGGAATACGCGGTCACGCCGCCCACCAGCACGTCGTCGCCCGCCGCGCGGGCGCGGGCGGCGTAACGCTCGGCCGCGGCGCGCGCGTAGTAACCCCGGTACGGCACGCAGCCGGCGATGGGGAAACACGACTGGCGTGCCGCGAGGTCGAACTCGGGCGTCACCCACACGCTCCAGACCGGGTAGTCCTCGTCGAGCTGCGCGTAGCGCCGATAGGAGCCGTTGTCGGGCAGCGCCAGTTCGCGGCTGGCGAAGTCGCGCATCGCGCTCACGCGTTCCAGGCGGGCCTTCTGGGCTGCGGGCGTGGCCGGGTCGGCGACGAGCGCTTCGACCGGCTGGCGCCGCGCCATCAGGTCGAGATGGCCCATCGTCGCGTGCAGCGGATAGCATCCGGCGACAAGGGCGGGGGTCAGCAGAAGGACGATGCGCGGCAGGAGATTCAACAATGCGCCTGTTGCATGACGTGCTCGCCACAAGCATACGTCATGCGCCAGGCCGGCGGGAACCCCGGCACCCGCCGTCGTGTGGCTTCAACGCCAGTCGCCGCGCCGGTGGTCGTTCCAGTCATCACGGTCATCGTCATCATCGTCGCGCCAGTGCTTGCGGTGGTGCTTGTGATGCTTCACCTTCGGGACATAGTGGTGGATGTAGTGCACCTGATGCGGCGGCGGCACGACGATCACAGGGCCTGGGTAGTAGGTGCTGTGCGTCCAGTAGTGCCGGCCGCCGCTTTCATAGACGACGCGGAAACCGTCGTGACGACCCGTGCCGAAGGTGAACGAGACGTAGGGCTCGACGCTGACGACCCGGCCGTAAGCGGGACCATCGTGGGCGAACGTACTGCCCGAGGCGGCGACGAGGGCGGTTGCGATCAGAAGTTTGCGTAACATGGTCGATCTCCTTTCCTGACAATGTCAACGTGGCAAGTGGCGGGCCGTGGCTCAGTCATTCCACTTGTTGCGGCCGCTGTGCCAGCGTCCGGGAGGCGCATCCTCGGCCACCGTGAACCTCACGTTGAGGGTCACCCAGTTGCCCGGGTCGTAGGGCAGGCGGGTGCTGTATTCGCGGTCCTGGAAGCGGTAGCGCACGTCGTAGCCGGCGAGCACCTGGCGGAAATTGTCGCTAGTGCGGCAGCGCTCGACCTGCTGCGGGACCGTTTCATAGCGCGGCCTGCTGCCCATGCGGTCGCCGACGACCGCGCCGGTGGCGGCGCCGACCGCGGCGGCGGCAACCCGACCGTCGCCCTTGCCGACGGTCGAGCCGAGTAGGCCGCCGGCGATGGCGCCGAGGATGGCGCCGCCGCTGCCGGTCCCGCTGCTGCGGGTTTCGTAGCCGACGGTCTCGGTCCAGCATTCGCGCCGCGGCTCGTTGATCGTTTCGTAGATCGGGGTGCTGGCGACGACGCGGGCGCGTACGGTGAATTCGTCACCGTAGCCGGGGCCGGCGTGCGCGGCGCCCGTGGCGCCCAGCAGGGCGGCGATCAGGGTGGTGTTGAGAATGCGTGTGTTCATGCTGCTCTCCTTGTTGCGTGCATGGAATCCGGTTTAGCGTCGATCACGGCGACGCTCGTCGTTCTCGTGGCGTTGCTGCTGGCGGCGTTCATAGCCGTAACCGTAGCCGTCCGGGCTCGTGCGGGCATCGTCGTCGCGCCGCGCGCCTGGGTACTCGTCGCGGCGTCCGTCGCGCGCGTCGCGACGGATCTCGCGGTCAGCGTCGCGCTTCGCCACGATCCACGCGGAATCGACCAGGCTGCCGGGCGAGGCATGGGCCGGGATGGCTGTCGCCAACCCCAGGGCGGCGACACCGAACAACCAGTTTTTCCGTGCAATCATCGTGATCTCCTTGTGCGTGGCCGCTGGAATCGCTGCCACGCTTCGCATTCTGGGTGGGGAACGTAAGCGCGCTGTTTCGCGCCAGGGCGATTTTGTAACAGTGTGTAACCG
>DYFW01000227.1 GCA_020725005.1 Thiobacillus denitrificans | reverse complement strand
CGGCGCCCACTGGCTGGTCACCGCCGACAAGCTGCTGCTGAAGCTGCGTCGTGGCCGGCGCATGGAGAATCTGTTCCGCATCCTGACGCCCGACGAAGTCCTCGCCACGCTCTGAAAGTCGGCGCTGGCGGGACGGCACCGGCTTTCAAACCTTGAAACGCCCCACCAGCCTGTCGAGGCGCGTCGCGAACTCGGTGAGTTGCAGCGCGTCCCGCGAGGTCTCGCCGACCGCCAGCTTGTTCTCCTCGGCCATCGCCGCCACCTGCTCGACGTTGCGCGCGATCGCCGCGCCAGCCCGACTTTCCTCCTCGGTGGCGTGGGCAATTTCCTCCACGCGGCGGCGCGCGTTGGCGGTACCGTCGCTGATGCGCGCGAGCGACGCGGCGGCGGCGGCCGACAAGGCCACCACCTCTTCGAGTCGCTTGCCGCTCGCGTGCATGCCATGCACCGCGCCATCCGTGTCGCGCTGGATCGCCTCGATCTTGGCGGAGATGTCGACGGTGGCCGCGCCCGTGCGCTCGGCCAGCTTGCGCACCTCGTCGGCCACAACCGCGAAACCGCGCCCCTGCTCGCCTGCGCGTGCCGCCTCGATGGCCGCGTTGAGCGCCAGCAGGTTGGTCTGGTCGGCGATCTCGCGGATCACGCCGACGATGCCGCCGATCTCGCGCGAGCGTTCGCCGAGTTCCTCGATACGCTGCGAATTCTCCGCCACGCCGCCCGCCAACTCGTGGATCTGGGCGGAAACGTCGCGCACGACGCGCGCGCCGTCCTCGGCGAGCGCGCCGGCCTGTTTCGCCTCGTCCGAAGTCTCGCGCGCCCGGTCGGCCACCTGCGCGATGCTCGCGGTGATCTCCTCCACGGCGGCGGCCGTGGCGAGCGACATCTCGCTCTGGGTGTTCGAGCTGCCGGCGACCCGCTCGCTCGCCACGGTGAGCTTGGTCGCAGTGGCGGCAAGCTGGCCGACGACATCCCGGGTTTCGGCGATGATGTCGCGCAGCTTGGCGGCGAACTGGTTGAAGGCCGAGGAAATCTCGCCGATCTCGTCCGACGTGTCCGCCTGCAGGCGGAAGGTTAGATCACCCTGGCCGCCGGCCAGCTCGACCATCGAGTCGTGCAGGGTATCGAGATGGCGCAGCTTGTTGAAGAGCAGCGTAACCATCACCGCGGACATGCCGATGATGGCGAGGAACAGCGCGATGTAGCCCCACGTCTGGAGGAAGCGCAGCCGCGCCGTGTTCACCGCCTCGGCGTTGCTGACGTGCGAATAGGCGGTGGAAACCTTGAGGATGGTGTCGATGGCGGCGGTGGATTTCTCGATCCACTCCGGGCTGGTCAGGGTGTAGTGGCGTTCGCCCACCAGCGTCTGCCCGCGCGCTTCCTGGTAAATCTTCTTGCGCAGCTCCTCGAAGCTGCCAAGGAAGTGCGCCTCCATGCCTTCGATGGCGGTACGCACCTCGGGCGGCGTGTCGTTCACCCCCTTGAGCAGGCGGATGTCGGCGATGGCCGCGTCCACGTTCTGGCGGAAGGCCGAGAGACGCTGCAACACCTCGGCAGCAGCCGGCGCGTTCGAGTTGAGCAGGGCGGCGACGTTGGCGCGTTCCAGGCCGGCGTATTCGGAAGCCAGCCAGACGCTCTGCTTCGCGGTCAGGTTCGGGTAGGTAATGTGCGGCGGGAAGGCTTCGCCACCGAAGGATGCCATGCGCAGCCGCGCGGCGGCAGTGATGAATCGCGTCATGGTCGGAATCCATTCGGCCGCCTGGATGTCGCGTTCGGCTTTCGTCAGGCTGGCATCGACGCGCTTGCGGGCGGCCTGCAACTCTTCATAGGCCTCGCCGGCGAGCTTCCGAGCAATGATCGCCTTTTCGACCACCACGCCCTTTTTTTCCAGCACGCCGGCGGTCGCGAAGGACTCCTGCCACAACTTGTCGCTCTTGGCGCGCAGGGCGGCGAGGCGCTGGCGGCCAGACTCGGGGGCCACGCCGGGAGCCGACAGAAGGCTGGAGGTCACGCCGCGCTCGAGCGCCTGCAGGCCGGCGGCCTCGATGATCTGGTCCGCCATCGTGTTGGCCTCGATGGTGGTGCGTACCATGCGGTAATCGCGCCAGTTCTCCCAAGCGTAGTAGCCGGAGATCCACACCAGCAGGACCGGCGCGCTAAGGCCCGCCAGCAGGATGAAGCGGAACCGCAGATTATTCAGTTGCTTGAGCATGACATCCTCCAGTCGTTCGCACGAGCATACTATCCCGTTAGATGCATTCAAGAATTTATCCGGAATCAAGATTTCGGCACGGCAGCCCGGCGGTGCCAAGTGACGCGTTCATCTTTACGACCATCCGCCGAGCTGACCATGGCCGAGCCGGCACCAGAAGCCGCCGCGCGGCAGTAATTGCCGGTACTCCCGCCTTGACCGCCGGTTTCAGGCGGGATTGCAGCGCCAAACAGGCATGGCAGGGAAATTGCTGCGGTCTTGTCCATGTCTGCCTCCGCCCTTGCCTACGCCGAATCCTACGGCACCGCCTTCGCCAACAGCGTCGCCCGGCCCGCCCCGCTCGCCCCGACTTCGCCCGCGCCCGGCGACCGGCTCGCCGCGATCGCCCACGCCCATGTCGAGGTGATCGAGGGCTGGT
>DYFW01000226.1 GCA_020725005.1 Thiobacillus denitrificans | reverse complement strand
CCAACTACAAGCCCGGCTTCAAGGTGAAGCTGCACCACAAGGACATGGCCATCGTGATGGACAACGCGCAGGAAACCGCGACGCCCTTGCCCGGCGCGGCGCTCATCGCGCAGCAGATGAACGCGCTGATGGGCGCCGGCGACTCCGAGCTCGATTCGTCCGCGATCATGCGCGCGCTCGAGCGTCTGGCCGGCGAGAATCTCGGCAACGGCAAGTGAGCGGCAAGGAGCGCGTCGTCTTCCTCGACCGCGCCGCGTTCACCGCGGACGAGCTGCCGATCCCGGCCTTCGACCACAACTGGAGCGAGTATCCGGCGAGCGCGCCTGCCGACGTCGTGCCGCGCCTGTTCTGGGCGACCACGGCGATCACGCACGCGTGCCCGATCGATGCGGACACGATCGGCCAGTTGCACAAGCTCAGGCGGATCGTGGTGACCGGGCCTGCGGTGGTCGATACCGCGGCCTGCGACGCGCGCGGGATAGGCGTCCATCGCCTTGCCGCCGGCTCGCCGCTCGTCGACCTGCTGGAGGCCATCATCGCGGCCGGTGCCCGACAATGAACCCTGATACGGGGCTGCGTCCGTGAAGCTCGCCGATTCCGCGTTGTTCCGGCAACAGGCGCTGTGGGGCGGCACGTGGCAAGACGCCGCGGATGGCGCGACCTTCGACGTCCACAACCCGGCAAGCGGCACGCGCGTCGGCTGCGTTCCCCGCTGCACCGCTGCCGATGTCGAACGCGCGGTCGAGGCCGCCCACGACGCCTTTCCCGCGTGGCGCGACCTCACCGCCAAGGCGCGCGCGCAGCACTTGCGCCGCTGGTTCGACCTGATCCTCGCGCACCGCGACGATCTCGCCGCGATCATGGTCTCCGAGCAGGGCAAGCCCTTGAGTGAGGCGCGCGGCGAAATCGACTATGCGGCGAGCTTCATCGAGTGGTTCGCCGAGGAGTCGCGGCGCGTGTACGGCGACGTGGTGCCGTCGCCGTGGGCGGACCGGCGCCTGTTCACCTTGCGTCAGCCGGTGGGCGTGGCGGCGCTGATCACGCCGTGGAATTTCCCCGCTGCGATGCTCACGCGCAAGGCCGGCGCGGCGCTCGCCGCGGGCTGCACGGTGGTGGCGAAGCCCGCGTCGCAGACGCCGTTCACCGCGCTGGCGCTCGCCGAACTCGCGCAGCGCGCGGGGCTGCCGCCGGGCGTGATGAACGTCGTCACCGGCGACGCGGCAAGCATCGGCGGCGTGCTCACCTCGCACCCGCTGGTGAGGAAAGTCTCGTTCACCGGATCGACCGCGGTCGGCAAGCGGCTGCTCGCGCAGTCCGCCCCGACGTTGAAGCATGTGTCGCTCGAACTCGGCGGCAACGCGCCCTTCATCGTGTTCGACGACGCCGACCTCGACGCCGCGGTGGCGGGCGCGCTTGCCAGCAAATACCGCAACAGCGGGCAGACCTGCGTGTGCGCGAACCGCATCTTCGTACAGCACGGCCTCCACGACGCCTTCGCAGAAAAATTCGCCGCGGCGGTGGCGCAACTGAAAGTCGGCGACGGCTTCACGCCGGGCGTCGAGACCGGGCCGCTGATTTCATCCGCCGCACTCGAAAAGGTCGAGGCCCACGTCGCCGACGCGCTCGCGCACGGCGCGACGCTCTTGACTGGTGGCGCCCGCCACGCGCTCGGCGGCCGGTTCTTCCAGCCTACGGTGCTCGCCGGGTGCTCGACCACCATGCAGGTGTGCCGCGACGAGACCTTCGGCCCGGTGGCGCCGCTGATCCGTTTTCATGACGAAGCCGAGGTCATCCGCCTGGCGAACGACACCGACTATGGCCTCGCCGCCTACGCGTACACGCGCGACCTCGCGCGCGCCTGGCGCGTCGCCGAGCGGCTCGACTATGGCATGGTCGGGATCAATGCCGGGGTGATCTCCACCGCCGAAGCGGCGTTCGGCGGCGTCAAGCAGTCGGGGCTGGGACGCGAGGGCGGGCGCAGCGGCATCGACGAATACCTCGACACCAAGTACGTGAATCTGGGCGGGCTGGGGTAGCGTGATGCCCGTTGCAATGCGCCACGTCGTCGTCATCGGCGCCGCCAGCGGCGCCGGCGCTCCCGACCCGGCGACCGCCGGCGGGCCGGCGGCGCTGCGACGCTATGCCGTCTTCCACGACACGCCGCTGCAGCACATCGAATGGGACGGCATGCTGCGCGTGCCGCGCGCCGCGCGCGCCACGCCCCGCGACGCCGTCGCCACGCTCGGCGAGGCGCTGGCCCGCGAAGTCGAAGCCGTCCTGCAGGCAGGCAACTTCCCCCTCGTCGTCGGCGGCGACCATTCGTGCGCGATCGGCACCTGGAGCGGCGTGCACCGCGCGCTGGCCGCCAGGGGCGCGCTCGGGCTGATCTGGATCGACGCGCACATGGACAGCCACACCTTCGACACCACGCCCAGCGGGCAGATCCACGGCATGCCGCTCGCGGCGCTGCTCGGCCACGGCGACGCGGCGCTCACGTCGATCGAGGGCACGGCGCCCAAGCTGTTGCCCGCGCACGTGTGCCTGATCGGCGTGCGCAGTTTTGAGGCGGGCGAGGCGGCGCTGCTGCAGCGCCTGGGCGTGCGCGTGTTCGTCATGGACGAGGTGCGGCGGCGCG
>DYFW01000225.1 GCA_020725005.1 Thiobacillus denitrificans | reverse complement strand
AGCGCGCTCGGCGTCTTGCCGACGCGCGAGACGCCGACCAGGATCAGGTCGGCCTGGCCGAGGCGCTCCGGGTTGAGGCCGTCGTCCACGCTGAGCGCGTAGTTCACCGCGTCCATGCGCGCCTCGTAGCCGGGCGCCATGCCGTGGGTGCGGCCGCCGCTGGGCGTGGCGGCCACGCCCAGCGCCGTTTCCACCGCCGGCGCGATGCGCTCGAACACGTCGAACAGGGGCAGGCCGGCCGCGTGGAACGGCGCGCGCAGCGCCGGCTCGGTGAGCGTCGAGAATACCAGCGCGTGCGGGACGGCCCCGATATGCGTCGCCGCCTCGCGGGCCTTGTCGGGCGTATCGACGAAGGGCAGCACAATCAGGCTACACTCAAGTCGAGGAAACTGCGCGATCACGCTCTTGGCGACGGCTTCGACCGTGAGCCCGGTGTGGTCCGACACGCAATAGACGCTGTAAGCCTTCATGGAGCCCCCTCATGTCCGCTGACTACATTGTGCCGCTGGATCGACTTTCGATGATGGACGTGTCGCGCGTCGGCGGCAAGAACGCCTCGCTGGGCGAGATGATGCGCAGCCTGTCCGGCGCCGGGGTCAAGGTGCCGGGCGGCTTCGCGACCACCGCCCGGGCGTTCTGGGCCTTCCTCGACCACAACGACCTGAGGACGCGCATCCACGACCGGCTGGCCTCGCTCGACGTCGCCGACGTGACGGCGCTCGCCGCCGCCGGCGCCGAGATTCGCGGCTGGGTCGAGGCCGGCAGCTTTCCGCCCGCACTCGAAGCCGGTTTGCGCGCGGCCTATGCCGCGCTCGGCGACGACGTCTCGGTGGCGGTGCGCTCGTCGGCCACCGCCGAGGACCTGCCCGACGCCTCGTTCGCCGGCCAGCAAGAGACCTATCTGCACGTGCGCGGCGCGGAAGCGCTGCTTTTGCACGTGAAAAAAGTGTTCGCCTCGCTCTACAACGACCGCGCCATCGCCTACCGCGTGCACCACGGCTTCGCGCACGCGGGCATTGCCCTGTCGGCCGGCATCCAGCGCATGGTGCGCTCGGATCTCGCCAGCGCCGGCGTGCTGTTCACGCTCGACACCGAATCCGGCTTCCGCGACGTGGTGTTCCTCACCGCCGCCTACGGCCTCGGCGAGACCGTGGTGCAGGGCGCGGTCAATCCCGACGAGTTCTACGTGCACAAGCCGCGGCTGGCCGACGGCTTTCCCGCGGTGGTGCGGCGCGAGCTCGGCGACAAGGCGATCCGCATGGTGTGGCGTGATGGCGCGACCGTCATCGAGGACACGCCCCTGGCCCTGCGCCGGCAGTTCGCGCTCTCCGACGCCGAAGTGCTGGAACTCGCGCGTCAGGCAATGGCGATCGAGGCGCATTACGGCCGGCCGATGGACGTCGAATGGGCGAAGGACGGCGAGACCGGCGAGCTCTTCATCGTGCAGGCGCGGCCGGAAACGGTGAAGGCGCGCGGCGTCGGCGAGCTCGAACGCTATGTGTTGAAGGGGAGCGGCGACGTGCGCGTGACCGGGCGAGCGATCGGGCAGAAGATCGGCGCCGGGCCGGTGCGCCTGATCGCGAGCCCGGCCGAGATGGGCCGGGTGCAGCCGGGCGACGTGCTGGTCACCGACATGACCGATCCCGACTGGGAGCCGGTGATGAAGCGCGCCGCCGCCATCGTCACCAATCGCGGCGGGCGCACCTGTCACGCCGCCATCGTCGCGCGCGAGCTCGGCATTCCGGCGGTGGTCGGCGCGGGCAACGCCACCAGGGTGCTGAAGGACGGCGAGCCGGTGACGGTGTCGTGTGCCGAGGGCGACACCGGCTTCGTCTACGCCGGGCTGCTGCCTTACGAGGTGGAGACGCTCGCGAGCACCGCGTTGCCGCCCTTGCCGCTGAAATTGATGATGAACGTCGGCAACCCCGAGCGCGCGTTCGAATTCGCGCAGATCCCCAACCACGGCATTGGCCTGGCGCGGCTCGAATTCATCATCGCGCGCATGATCGGCGTGCATCCGCTGGCGCTGCTCGACACCGCCGGCCAGCCGTCCGACGTGCGCGCCGAGATCGACGCGCGCAGCGCGGGCTACGCCGATCCCGTGAGCTTCTACGTCGACAAGCTCGCCGAGGGCGTTGCCACGCTGGCGGCGGCGTTCTGGCCGCAGCCGGTGATCGTGCGCCTCTCCGACTTCAAGTCGAACGAATACGCCAACCTGGCCGGCGGCGAGCGCTATGAGCCGAAGGAGGAAAATCCCATGCTCGGCCTGCGCGGCGCGGCGCGCTACGTCTCGGCGCAGTTCCGCCCCGCCTTCGAGCTCGAATGCCGGGCGCTGAAGAAGGTGCGCGAAACGCTCGGGCTCACCAACGTCGAGGTGATGATTCCCTTCGTGCGCACGGTCGAAGAATGCCGTGCGGTGGTCGCGCTGCTTGCGGCGAATGGCCTCGCGCGCGGCGAAAACGGCCTGCGCGTCGTCATGATGTGCGAAATCCCGTCCAACGTGCTGCTGGCCGACGATTTCCTGCAGCATGTCGACGGCTTTTCCATCGGCAGCAACGACCTCACCCAACTGACTTTGGGCATCGACCGCGATTCCGGCCTGGTGGCCGAAAGCTTCGACGAGCGCAACCCGGCGGTGAAAAAGCTGCTGGCCGA
>DYFW01000027.1 GCA_020725005.1 Thiobacillus denitrificans | reverse complement strand
CCTCGCCCTGCAGCACGCCGCCCTGGATCGCGGCGCCCACGGCCACGGCTTCGTCCGGGTTGACGTCACGACGCGGTTCCTTGCCGAAGAAGTCCTTGACCGCCTCCTGTACCTTGGGCATGCGGGTCTGGCCGCCGACCAGGATGACGTCGTCGATCTGGCTGGTGGTGAGGCCGGCGTCCTTCAGCGCGATCTTGCACGGCTCGATGGTGCGCTTGATCAGGTCCTCGACCAGGCTCTCGAACTTGGCGCGGGTGATCTTCACCGCGAGGTGCTTGGGACCCGACGCGTCCGCCGTGATGTAGGGCAGGTTGACTTCGGTCTGCTGGGAAGACGACAGCTCGATCTTGGCCTTCTCGGCGGCTTCCTTCAGGCGCTGCAGCGCGAGCACGTCCTTCTTCAGGTCGACGCCTTGCTCTTTCTTGAATTCCTCGGCGATGTAGTCGATCAGGCGCTGGTCGAAGTCCTCGCCGCCGAGGAAGGTGTCGCCGTTGGTCGACAGCACTTCGAACTGGTGCTCGCCGTCGACCTCCGCGATCTCGATGATGGAAATGTCGAAGGTGCCGCCGCCGAGGTCATACACGGCGATCTTGCGGTCGCCTTCCTTCTTGTCCATGCCGAAGGCGAGCGCGGCCGCGGTCGGCTCGTTGATGATGCGCTTCACGTCCAGGCCGGCGATGCGGCCGGCGTCCTTGGTCGCCTGGCGCTGGCTGTCGTTGAAGTAGGCCGGCACCGTGATGACGGCTTCGGTCACTTCCTCGCCGAGGTAGTCTTCGGCGGTCTTCTTCATCTTGCGCAGGATCTCGGCCGAGACCTGCTGCGGCGCCAGCTTCTGGCCACGCACCTCGACCCAGGCGTCGCCGTTGTCGGCCTTGACGATCTTGTAAGGCATCAGGCCGATGTCCTTCTGGACTTCTTTTTCCTCGAACTTGCGGCCGATCAGGCGCTTCACGGCGAACAGCGTGTTCTTCGCGTTGGTGACGGCCTGGCGCTTGGCCGGCGCGCCGACCAGGATTTCGCCGTCGTCGGTGTAGGCGACGATGGAGGGCGTGGTGCGCGCGCCTTCCGCGTTCTCGATGACTTTGGGGGTGCCGCCTTCCATGACCGCCACGCAGGAGTTGGTGGTGCCGAGGTCGATGCCGATGATGCGTCCCATGATGTGCTTCCTTCCAGAAAAGTTTGAATTGATTCGAATGTGGGGTGGGGGCGGCCTATTTCAAGCGCGCCCGCGGTGCCATCCGTGCTTCAGCCGCCCGGCCCCCGGGATACCATGACCAGCGCCGGCCGCAGGATGCGGTCGTGCAGGCGGTAGCCCTTCTGCAGCACCGTCACCACGGTGTTGGCAGGCTGGTCGGAATCGACCATCTGGATCGCCTGGTGCAGGTGGGGGTCGAATTTCTCGCCCTGCGGGTCGATGGTGGTGAGGTTGAACTTGGCGAAGGCGGCCGCCAGTTGCTTCAGGGTCAGCTCGACACCGCTTTTCAGCGTCTCGACGCTGACCGAGGGATCGGCGAGCGCGGCCTCCAGGCTGTCCTTCACCGCCAGCAGTTCGCTGGCGAAGTTCTCGATCGCGAACTTGCGTGCGCGGTCGATGTCATCGGCCGCGCGGCGGCGGACGTTTTCGGTTTCGGCCTTGGCGCGCAGCCAGGCGTCGTGGTGCTCTGCCGCCTGCAGTTCGGCTGCCTTCAGCAGCTCTTCCAGGCTGGGCATGACTTCCTTTTCTTGGCTTTCGGTCTTGATTTCGTCCTGCATGGGGTCTCCCGGTTGGTTCTCGCGTGGACCTTGGGGTGTCCGGACGGATTTCAAGGTCCCAGCCCGGAAAAAATTACCCGAACCCGCACGGAAAGCCGCGAAAACCCCGATGCCAACGCACGCGGGCAGGCGGCCGCGATTTGCCTTGGCTGGGCCGCTCCATTAGAATGCGCGGCTTCCCGGAGAGGTGGATGAGTGGTTTAAGTCGCACGCCTGGAAAGCGTGTTCAGGGTAATACCCTGACGGGGGTTCGAATCCCCCCCTCTCCGCCACCTATAGCGATCGCGCCAGAACATGCCGACACACGCCTACCACGGCAGGCTTTCCGTGGTTGTCCCCGTCAAGAACGAACAGGACAACGTCGAGCCGCTGGTGCGTGAAATCGCCGCGGCGCTCGATGGGCGCGCCGAATACGAAATCCTCTACGTCGACGACGGCAGCACCGACGCCACGCAGGCCCGCCTGGTCGCGCTGAAGACCGAATTTCCCATGCTGCGGGTGATCCGCCACCGCGCGTCGTGCGGCCAGAGCCGCGCCGTCACCACCGGCGTGACGGCGGCCCGTCACGAATGGATCGCCACGCTCGACGGCGATGGACAGAACGACCCGGCCGACATCCCGGCGCTGCTGGAGCGGCTGGCCGACCCGGCGCAGCCGGCAAACCTGGAACTCATCGCCGGCTGGCGCTCCAAGCGCAACGACACCACCGTCCGTCGCCTCTCCTCGAAGATCGCCAACGGCGTACGCGCGCGGCTGTTGAAGGACAACACGCCCGACACCGGCTGCGGCCTCAAGCTCTTCGCCCGCGCGACCTTCCTCGCGCTGCCCAACTTCGACCACATGCACCGCTTCCTGCCGGCGCTGGTGTTGCGCAACGGCGGCGCGGTGGTGTCGGTGCCGGTGCATCACCGGGCGCGCGAGCGCGGCACCTCGAAATACGGCATCCACAACCGGCTGTGGGTCGGCATCGTCGATCTCGCCGGCGTGGCCTGGCTGCAGCGGCGGGCGTGCCTGCCGGTGATCGAGCCGGATTCCGACCTGTAGGGCGTGGTGGCGCTTCGATGAAGGCCCGCGTCATTCTCAAGGGGCTGGCGCTGATCCTGAGCCTGGCGCTGCTGGGCTACCTTTTCAACGCCAGCGATCTGGGCAGCAGCGTCAACGAAGCCTGGATCGACGCCAGGGTACGCGGTCACGGCGTCAACGGCGCGCTGCTGTTCCTGCTGATGGGGGGGCTCTTCACCGCCATCGGCCTGCCGCGCCAGATCATCGCCTTCCTCGGCGGTTATGCATTTCACCTCACGCTCGGCACCCTGCTCGGCGCGCTCGCCGCTTTGATTGGCTGCATGCTCGCCTTCGCCTACGCGCGCTTCTTCGGCAAGGGCATCCTGCGCGCTCGGCTCGGCGAGCGCGTCGCGCGTTTCGACCGGTTCGTACACGACCATCCCATTTCGATGACGGTGCTGATCCGGCTCCTGCCGGTGGGCAGCAACCTGCTGACCAATCTCGCGGCGGGCATTTCCAGCATCCGGGGCCGGCATTTCTTCGTCGGAACCTTCGTCGGCTATCTGCCGCAGACGCTGGTATTCGCCCTGGTCGGCAGCGGCGCGCACATCGCGCCCGTCGAGAAGCTGGTGGTGGCCATCGCGCTCTTCCTGGTATCCATGGGGCTCGGGCTCTACTTGTACCGTCGGCGGGGCGCGGCGGTGCTGGACGAGACGCTGGAAAAGGAACTCGACGGCGATCCGGCGCAGCGGTGAACAGGGGCAATGCCCCGCGTCAATCCTGCGGTTTCCGCCAGCGGGGAAGGAGATAGAAGCGCAGCACGAGTCCGGCCGTGGCCATGCCGACGGCGATGCCGGCCAGAATGTCGGAGGGGTAGTGCATGCCGACGATCAAGCGCGACATGGCCATCAGCAAGACGGCTGCCAGAGCCGCCGTCGACGCTGCCCGGCTGCGCAGCAACGTCCACGCGAATACCGCGCCGATCGCTGCATCGGCAGCGTGGCTGGAAGGGAAGGTGGAGTGCAGTGACTGGGCGAATCCGGAAAGCTGGAAGAGCGCGTGCGGCAACAGCCCGATGTGCGGGCGGGGAACGCCCGTGGCCAGCTTGACCAGGTGGACCAGCAGCACCGAGCCGGTCAACTGCGCCATGAGATAGGCCAGCCCGAGTGTTCTCCAGCGCGCCCGTTCCCGGAGCAGGCCAAACCCGAGCACGCCCAGGAACGGCAGATAAAACAGGGCAGGGCCCCACTTCGAATAGGCTTCGAAAAAGGGACGTGAGGCCGTGAACGTGTCGCTCGCCTGGATCGTTTGGAAAATCGCGGTGTCGGCGTTAGTGAGCCAGGCGATCAGCGCAGCAGCGAGTAGAACGGCCGACACGGGCAGGGTGATACGCAGGCGCGCGCTGATTTCGCGAGCGTCCAGAAACAGCGCGCGTGTCGGGGTGTCGCTGGCCATGAGTCGGCAATACAGGGAAACTGGACTTCCATTACGCAGGATTTCCCTTAAGGCAACCTTAATCATTTGGCGGGTATACGTTCACCCGATGGGCCCGGCGGGGCGATGTTCAATCTTGAGAAGGATGGATAGGCGGCAATGACATACCGTATTCAGGCGACGCGCGATTGTGGCTGGCTATTGACTGGCATGGCGCTGCTCGTGCTGCTTGCCCTGACCGCGATCGCCACGCGTCCGCTCACCCCCATCGACGAGACGCGTTACGTCAGCGTGGCGTGGGAGATGTGGCTGCGCGGCGATTTTCTGGTGCCGTTCAAGAACGGCGCGCCCTATGACCACAAGCCGCCGCTGCTGTTCTGGATGATCCACGCCGGGTGGGCCGCGTTCGGCGTCAACGAGTGGTGGCCACGCCTGGTGGCGCCGCTTTTTTCCGCCGGCGGGATGTTGCTGACCTGGACGCTTGGCCGCCGGCTGTGGCCGCAGCGCGCGGGAGTCGGCGGCGAGGCGGCGCTGCTGCTCTCGGGCACGCTGCTCTGGATCGTCTTCTCCACTGCGTTGATGTTCGACGTGCTGCTGGCCTTCTGGGCGCTGCTCGGCATGCACGGTGTCCTCTCGGCCGCCGAGGGCAAGCGCCGCGGCTTCGTGCTGCTCGGCGCCGCCATCGGCCTCGGCGTGCTCACCAAGGGGCCGGTGATCCTGCTCCACCTGCTGCCGGTCGCGGTGCTGGCGCCGTGGTGGCATCCGGGCCTCAGAGGGACGCGCTGGTTCGGCGGCGTGCTGCTCGCGGTGGGGCTCGGCGCGGCGATCGCGCTGGCGTGGGCGATCCCGGCGGGCATCGCGGGCGGCGAGGCCTATCGCAACGCGATTTTCTGGGGACAGACGGCCGACCGCATGGTCGAGTCCTTCGCGCACCGGCGGCCGTTCTGGTGGTATGTGCCGCTGTTGCCGCTGCTGCTGTTTCCCGTCTTCGTCTGGCCGGGCTTCTGGCGCGGACTCGCCGCGCATGTGCGGGCCGGCCTCGACCACGGCACGCGCTTCT
Organism: Thiobacillus denitrificans; assembly: GCA_020725005.1. Classification (GTDB taxonomy): domain Bacteria; phylum Pseudomonadota; class Gammaproteobacteria; order Burkholderiales; family Thiobacillaceae; genus Thiobacillus; species Thiobacillus denitrificans_G. Next base: position 23,835 of record DYFW01000027.1, on the reverse strand, counting down.
GCCTGGCGTGGATGCTGCCGGTGTTCGTCGCGTTTTCCTTCATCAGCGGCAAGCAGCCGCACTACCTGGTGCCCCTGTTCCCGGCCTTCATGCTGCTGGCGGCCAGGGTGCTGCACGAACGTCCGGCAACCCGCGTCGGTCTGCCCGTGCTGCTGGCAGCGGCGCTGGGCATCGCCCTGGTTCTGCTGGCTTGGGGTTACCTGGGCGATTTCCACGACGATCTCGCGGAATTGCCGCCCGCGTGGCCGGGCGCGCTGCTGGCAGCGGTGGCGCTGGCCGTCTGGTGGGCCGGGCGGCACGGTGTGTCGGCCACGCTCAGCCTGGCGCTGCTGGGCGCGGCGTTGCTGGCGCTGGTGCAGATTTCAGTGATGCGGGCCCTGGCGCCGCGCTACGACGTGAAGCCGATGGCGCAGGCGATCAAGGCGGTGCAGGACGCGGGACGGCCGGTGGCGAACGCGGCGAAATACCACGCGCAATACCAGTTCCTCGGCCGGCTGGAAAAGCCGCTCGCCGAAGTGCACGGCGCGCAGATCGCGGCGTGGCTGGCCGCGCATCCCGACGGCTACGTGGTGATCTATCTGGGGCATCCGGATGACTACGCAAGCATCCCGGCCCGTCATGGCCAGGCTTATCGCGGGGGATCGGTCGTGCTGGTCGACGCGACAACGGCGGCCAGCCTGCTGGCCGTCCACGTCGAGTAAGGCGGATCAGGCCTCGGCTGCGGCGTCGCGCGGCGGCAGCACCACTTCGCGCGATGGCGAGATGGTCGAGATGGCGTGCTTGAAGATCATCTGCGCCGCCTGATCCTGGCCCTTGAGCAGTACGACGAACTGGTCGAAGGATTCGATCCGGCCCATCAGCTTGATGCCGTTCACCAGGAACACCGACACCGGAATGCGTTCCTTGCGCAGCGTATTGAGAAACAGATCCTGTAATTGGTTGTGTTCTTTGGCCATGTCAGGCTCCCTGTCGTTGGAATCGGGGCGATGCCCCTTCGCTATTATCTGAAATTAGCCGATTACTCGATTTTTGCACCGCCACGCACCGCCTGGATGGCGTCGCGCACGCGCTGCTGCTGGATCTGGCGCACGATCTCGCCGCGCACCGCGTCGAGCGGGGGCAGGGTCGGCTGGCGCACGTCGTCGAGACGGATGACGTGATAGCCGAACTGCGTCTTCACCGGCGTCCTGGTGGTTTCGCCCTTTTTCAGACGCGCGAGCGCCTCGGAAAATTCCGGCACGAACACGCGGCGATCGGCCCAGTCGAGCTGGCCGCCGTTTTTCGCCGAGCCCGGGTCCTTGGAATGCTTCTTCGCCAGGTCTTCGAACTTCACCTTCTTGCCGAGATCGGCAATGACCTTGTTCGCCTCGGCCTCGGTGGCGACGAGGATGTGGCGGGCGCGGTATTCCGGGCCGACGGCCTCGGTCTTGGCCTTGTCGTACAGGGCCTGGACCTCCGCGTCGGTCACCGGGTGGGCCTTCACGTAGTCCTCCAGGTAGGCCTTCGCCAGCTGGTCCTTGCGGCGGATGTCGATCGCGGCCGCCAGGCGCGGATCGCGGTCGAGCCCTTTGTCCATCGCGGCGCGCGACAGCAGTTCGAGATTGATCAGCGATTCCTTCACGCGCGCGTCGAGCTGGCCGTTCTCGGGCTGGCCCTGCGGCGCCATTTCGCGCTTCACGAGTTCGGCGTAGAGCGCGGGGATTTCACGGCCGTTGACGATGGCGACCGGCTTGGCGGTCTCAGCGGCGGGCGTCGCGGCGGGTGCCTGCGCCTGCGCCAGAGGGGCGAGGGCGACGAGGAGCAGGGCGGAAAGAGGGGCGAGGCGCATGCGGGTTCCTTTCAGAGTTCTTCCGGGGTGAGGGCGGTGATCGAGAGCGCGTGGATGTCGCGTTGCATCAGTTCGCCGAGGGTTTCGTACACCAGGCGGTGGCGGGCAAGGGTGGAGAGGTTGCGGAATTTCGGCGAGACGATGACGAGGCTGAAATGCCCGCCGCCGCCCGCCGCGCCGGCGTGGCCGCGATGCTGGGCGCTTTCGTCCGCCAAGGTGAGGGTTTCGGGTTCCAGTGCCGCGAGACGTTCGCGGATGCGATCGGCGGTGTTCATGCGGGAAGCACCTTTTTGAAAGGTTTTACGGCCACGCTCGCGTACACGCCGGCGGCCACGTAGGGATCGGCGCCAGCCCAGGCCTGAGCGTCGGCGAGCGAGTCGAATTCCGCGACGATGAGGCTGCCGCTGTAGCCCGCGAGGCCCGGATCGTTGCCGTCGACGGCAGGGAAGGGGCCGGCGAGCAGCAGGCGGCCGGCGGCCTGCAGCGCGTGCAGGCGTTCGAGATGGGCGGGGCGGGCGGCGAGGCGTTTGTCGAGGCTGTCGGGCACGTCCTGCCCGACGATGGCATAAAACATTTTATTGTTTGCTTTCCTTGTCCAGATCGGCCTTGTCGAGGTAGCGGGTCAGCATCATGCTCTGGCCGATCACGAATACCAGCATCAGCCCGAGGCTGCCGAAGAGCTTGAAATTCACCCAGGTGTCGGTCGAGAAGTTGAAGGCGACAACGAGGTTTGCAAGCCCCATGAGGGCAAAAAAAACCGCCCAGCTCGCGTTCAGTCGACTCCAGGCGATGTCCGGAAGTTCCATCTGCGCGGACATCAGACTCTTGATGACATTGCGGCCGAAGGCGGCGGCGCCGAACAGGATCGCGGCGAACAGCCAGTAAAGCACGGTCGGCTTCCACTTGATGAAGGCCTCGTCGTGCAGCCACAGCGTGGCGCCGCCAAACACCGCGATGAGCGCCACGCTCACCCACAGCATGGCCTCGACGGCCTGGCCGCGCAGCCTGACCCAGGCGATCTGGCCGAAGCTGGCGACGATGGCGACCAGCGTGGCGAGATAGATGCCGGGCTTCTCGCCGGCGGCGCCGGGCTGCGGCAGGCCGATGTCGGCCATGAAGGTCCGCGTCACTTCGGCGTTGGCGTCGCCCAGCTTGTAGGCGACGAAGAAGACGATGATGGGAAACAGGTCGAAGAGCAGTTTTTTCATTCGGTTTGTCCGGGGGCGGACGGCCCTGTCATTTGGGCGACGGCGTATTTTGCTATGATTCCCCCTCCCGACCAAGCGCTTTCCTGCGGAGCGACCGCGCTCCGTACCCGATGTTCAATATCGATCTGCATTGCCATTCCAACGTGTCCGACGGCCTGCTGGCCCCGGCCGAGGTGGTCGCGCGCGCCGCGGCCAACGGCGTGCACGCGCTCGCACTGACCGACCACGACGCGGTCGCCGGCCTGCCCGCCGCGCAGGCGGCGGCCGACGCCGCCGGCATCGTCTTCGTTCCCGGCGTGGAAATCTCGGTCACCTGGCGCGGACAGACCGTGCACGTCGTCGGCCTGCGCATCGATCCGGCGCATCCCGCACTCGCCGCGGGGCTCGCCGCCATTCGCCGTGGCCGCATCGACCGCGCCCGCCGCATGGGCGAGGATCTCGCCCGTTCCGGCATTGCAGGCGCCTACGAAGGCGCCTACGCCTGCGCCGCCAACAAGGAAATGGTCGGCCGCACCCATTTCGCGCGCTGGCTGGTCGACACCGGCCACGCGCCCGATATGCGCGGCGCGTTCCGCCGTTTTCTCACCCGCGGCAACCCCGGCTACGTCGAACACCAGTGGGCCGCGCTCGAAGACGCCGTCGGCTGGATCCGTGCGGCCGGCGGCGTGGCGGTGATCGCGCATCCCGGGCGCTACGCTTTCAACGCGCGCGAAATCCACCTTCTGCTCGACGCCTTCCGTGCGCTCGGCGGCGAGGGCATCGAAGTCATCACCGGCAGCCATCATCCGTCCGAATACGGCAAGTGGGCCGACCTCGCGCGTGCCTTCGGCCTCAAGGCCTCGCGCGGTGCCGACTTCCACGCGCCGGGCGAGGGCATCGACATCGGCCGCCTGCCGGCGCTGCCGCACTACTGCCAGCCGGTCTGGCAAGGCTGGGCCGAGCTGGCCGGCCATTCTTCCCTTACGCTGGCCTGAGAACCCATGGCGCAATTCTTCAACATCCATGCGGACAATCCGCAACCGCGCCTGATCCAGCAGGCGGTCGACATCCTCAAGCGCGGCGGCGTCATCGTCTACCCCACCGATTCGTGTTACGCCCTCGGCTGCCATATCGGCGACAAGGAGGCGGCGATGCGGCTGTTGTCGGTGCGCGGACTCGATACCGGCCATGATCTCACCCTGGTCTGCCGCGACCTCTCCGAACTCGGCCGCTACGCGCAGGTCGACAATGCCCAGTTCCGCCTGCTGAAGGCGCACACGCCGGGCCCCTACACCTTCATCCTGCGCGGCACGCGCGAGGTGCCCAGGCGCCTGCTGCACAAGAAGCACGACACCATCGGCCTCAGGGTGCCGGCGCATCCCATCGCGCAGGCGCTGCTGGCCGAACTCGGCGAGCCCCTCCTGTCGTCCACGCTGCTGCTGTTTGGCGAGGACGTGCCCCTGACCGAGCCCTGGGAAATCCGCGAGCGCCTCGAGCACCAGGTCGACCTCGTGATCGACGGCGGCGCCTGCGGGCTCACGCCCACCACCGTGGTCGACCTCACCGGCGACGAACCGGTGGTGCTGCGTTACGGCAAGGGCGATGCCACGGACTTCGAGCGTTGACATGGAACTCACCCTGATCCAGAAAATCGCCATATTCGCGCTGCCGGTGATCTTCGCCATCACCCTGCACGAAGCCGCGCACGGCTACGTCGCGCGCTACTTCGGCGACATGACCGCGGCGGCGCAGGGGCGCATCACCGCCAATCCGGTCAAGCACATCGACCCCGTCGGCACCATCCTCGTGCCGCTCGTCATCCTCGTCACCAGCAAGCTGCTCGGCGGCGGCACGATCCTGTTCGGCTGGGCCAAGCCCGTGCCGGTCAATTTCGCCAACCTGCGCCGTCCCAAGCAGGACATGCTGTGGGTCGCCGCCGCCGGTCCCGGCATGAACCTCGTCATGGCCGTGTTCTGGGCGATGATGATCCAGGCAGGCCACGCGCTCGGCAGCGGTTTCGCGGGCACGCCGCTGATGCTGATGGGCGCAGCCGGCGTATTCATCAACGTCATCCTCATGGCCTTGAACCTCATCCCGCTGCCGCCGCTCGACGGCGGCCGCATCGCGGTGAGCCTGCTGCCCATGCGCCAGGCGATCCAGTTCTCGCGCATCGAGCCCTATGGCCTCTTCATCCTGCTCGGCCTGCTGTTCACCGGCGTGCTTGGCATCATCCTGTGGCCGCTCATTACTATCTTCATCGGCCTCGTCGCGCTGCTCGCCGGCCTCGAACCCGTGCAGCTCGCCGGCCTGATCAACGTCGTCCTGCGCTGACCCGGCGTGCGCCTCAATCCTGATCCCTGAATCCTGACCTGCCATGTATTCCGACCGCGTTCTCTCCGGCATGCGCCCCACCGGGCGCCTCCACCTCGGCCACTACCACGGCGTGCTGAAGAACTGGCTGCGCCTGCAGAGCGAGTACCAGTGCCTGTTTTTCGTCGCCGACTGGCATGCGCTCACCACGCATTACGACACCCCACAGATGATCGAGGAGAACGTGCGCGACATGGTGGTCGACTGGCTCGCCGCCGGTGTCGATCCCGCGCAGGCGACGCTTTTCGTGCAGTCGCGCGTGATCGAACACGCCGAACTGCATCTCCTGCTGTCGATGATGACGCCGCTCGGCTGGCTCGAGCGCGTGCCGACCTACAAGGACCAGCAGGAGAAGCTCGCCGAGAAGGATCTCTCGACCTACGGCTTTCTCGGCTATCCGTTGCTGCAGAGCGCCGACATCCTGATCTACCGCGCCAACCTGGTGCCGGTGGGCGAGGACCAGGTGCCGCACATCGAATTCACCCGCGAGATCTGCCGCCGTTTCAACCACCTCTACGGCCGCGAGCCCGGCTTCGAGGACAAGGCGCGCGCCGCGGTGAAGAAGCTCGGCTCGAAGAAGGCGCGCGTGTACGAGGAGTGCCGCACCGCCTACCAGGAAAAGGGCGACGAGGAAGCGCTCGAATCCGCCAAGGCGCTGTTGAACGACGCGCAGAACCTGTCGCTGAACGACCGCGAGCGCCTGTTCGGCTACCTCGAAGGCTCCGGCAAGATGATCCTCGCCGAACCCGAGGCGCTGCTCACCGCAGCCTCGAAGATGCCCGGCCTCGACGGCCAGAAAATGTCCAAGTCGTACAACAACACCATCGCCCTGCGCGAAGACCCCGACACGGTGACGAAAAAGATCCGCACCATGCCGACCGACCCCGCGCGCGTGCGCCGCACCGACGCCGGCAACCCCGCCAACTGTCCGGTGTGGCAGTTCCACCTGGTGTATTCCGATGACGCGACCCGCCAGTGGGTCACCGCCGGCTGCACCAGCGCCGGCATCGGCTGCCTCGAATGCAAGCAGCCGGTGATCGACGCCGTGCTCAACGAACTCGCCCCGATCCGCGAGCGCGCGCAGCACTACGAGGACAACCCCGACCAGGTGCGCAACATCCTCGCCGACGGCTGCGAGAAGGCGCAGGAACTCGCGCGCGACACCATGCGCGACGTGCGCGAGGCGATGGGGCTGACCTTCGGCTGAAGGCGCAAACGGCGCGAAGACGTGCATTCCGGACAGCGGCACGCCGTGCTGACGGATTCGCGGAGACAAGCGTGCCACGCGTCCTGATCGTCCATTATTCCCGCAGCGGCCATACCGCGCGCTTGGCGCAGGTGCTGGCGGACGAGATGCGCGCACGGGGCTGCGTGGTCGACACCGAGGCGATCCGCGTGGTGCGCGACTGGAACCGATGGCTGCTGCCGATCCCGCTGCTGCCGCTGTTGCCGCTGCTGCCGGTCTATCTCGCCAGCGCGCGTTTCCGCAGCGTCTGGCACAGCGTGTATTTCCAGCCCGAGCAGGCGATCCGGCCGCTTGCGCATGCCGACGTCTCGGCCTACGACCTGGTGCTCTTGGGCACGCCGAAGTGGCTTTATCTTTCCTACCCGGTGGCGCGCTGGCTCAACACGGTGACTGGGCTGGCGGGGCGGCGGGTCGCGCCATTCGCGACTTTCTGCGGTCCGCCGCTCGACGTGTTCGAACTGGACATGCTGTTCGGGCCGCTGGCCGACCGGCTGCGCGCGCGCGGCGCGACCGTGGTCGACCGCCTGGGGATATCGAGCGATTACCACCCGTATTTCTTTTTCGGTGAAATGCGCGCGTTCTTCCGCATCGTCAGCCGTCTGGCTTTCGGCCGGCCGCTGGCCGATTTCACGCTGGACGGGGCGGTGGGGAAGGCGGCGGTGCGGCGTTTTTGTGCCGCGCTGTGTCCGGACGGCGTTGCGACGATCTCGCGGGCTGTGGCGTTGCCGGCGATCGAACGGGATTAGCGCGATCCGTGTCCCGCGCGGGCGCGGCCCTGATTGAACGCGTCGATGCAGTCCTTCAAGTGCAGCGTGACGCCTTCGCGGCTGCCAATGTCGCACTCTCCGCCTGTCGGTGCAGGTTTGGCCGGCGCGACCGGGCCGGCGTCGGCAATACGAGGCTCGGTCGGGGTGGATTTGGCCGGGGTGGACTCGGCCGGGGTGGGCGCGGCCACGGCCGGCGCCTGCCGCGTGGCAGGCGCGGGGCCGGCGGGTGCGAGCCTTTTTTCGCTGGCCGCCAGCCGGGCCTGCAGCGCCGCATTGCGCTGCCCGGCCTGCCAGAGCATCACGCCGAGCGTGCCGATCAGCGCCAGCACGGCGACGCCGACGGCGGACATCCAGACCGGCTTGCGCGCAAGCACCGCCAGCACGCGGCGGGACGGGGCGGGGCGAGCGGCCATACCGGCGTCTTCGCCTTCCTGACCGGCGGGCGTCTGCGCTTCGGTTGCCGCCGTGCCTGCCGGGCGCCGGCGCAGGCGGGCCAGCCAGCGGACGAGGCGGGACGGCGCGGGGTCGGTCGCGTCGGCGGGTGCGGCGTTCACCGGCGTGTCGGCGGCCGCGGCTGCGCCAGCCTGGGATTCAGCGGGAAGGGGCGGGCTGGCCGTCGGCGCCGCTGGCGTTTCCGCGGCGTTTGTCCCGGTGGCGACCGCCGGCGCAGCAGGCCTGCGCCAGAAAGTCAGGCGCGCGCGTGCTGCAAGGAGGCGTTCGGTCAAGCGTTTCAACCTAAAAACCGCAGTTGGACGCGCCCGATGGTGCGTCTGGGCGCGTGTCTGCCGCGAAGCGACGACGCGCCCTACCGGGGTAGGCAAGGAGGAGCGACAAAGGCAGACGCGCGACCAGGCGTGCCAGCGGGTGCGTAGCGGTGTCACCCAAATGGTGAGGCCGATCGAAGGCGGAGAATCCAGTAATCATGCGGAATTCCATGAGGTTATAAGCGGCCAACTGCGGTTTTTAGGTTCAAGGAAGGCAGCCCTGGGCCGAGGATCGATTGTTATTGATCCGCAACGCAGTGCGGCTTTCGAGTGTATCCAATATCTTGTTGGTGTCGGCTGCTTTTCAAGTTCGAAAGTTTCGGATCAATAACGGCGCTCGGCCGCCGCGATTGCGCATGGGTGACGCGAATCCGGCCGGGCCTACCACTTCACCACGTGCACGTTGTTGAGCGTGCGGCCGAGAAAGCGCTCGCCGATGGTCTGGAACCGGAGCGGCACGTCGGTGACGTAGAAATCGTAGCGCGGCTCGCCAGGGCCGGGGTTGGCGATATGCTTCCCGGCGAGCACGGCGGCGACCTGCTCGGCCATGGCCTCCGCCGAATCGACCAGCCGGACGTCGTCGCCGACGACCCGGCGCAGCAAGGGCTTCAGCAGCGGGTAGTGGGTGCAGCCGAGCACCAGGGTGTCGATTTGCTCGGCGAGCAGCGGTTTCAGGTATTCCTGCGCCGTCAGGCGCGTGACTTCGTGGTCGAGCCAGCCTTCCTCCACCAGCGGCACGAACAGCGCGCAGGCCTGCGAGTGGATGCGCGAATCGGGCGCATGGTCGTGGATGGCGCGCGCGTAGGCGTTGCTGTTGATGGTGGTCGGCGTGCCGATGACGCCGATGCGGCGGCCGCCGCGCGCCGCTGCGGCGCCGGCGTCGATGACATCGAGCACCGGCACCGGCGAGAGGTCCTTGACCACTTGCGCCGCCACCGCCGCCATGGTGTTGCACGCGATGACCAGGAGCTTGACGTCCTTTTCCAGCAGGAACTGCGCGATCTCGGTGGTGAAGTGCGCGATCGTCTCGACCGACTTCACGCCGTAGGGCACGCGCGCGGTGTCGCCGAAATAGACGATGTTCTCGAAGGGCAGGCGCTCCATCAGCGCGCGCACCACGGTCAGCCCGCCGATGCCGGAATCGAATACGCCAATCGGGGAGCTTGCGTTCGTGGACATGGATGGCAGGATGGCGGGATGAAAAAAAGTGCATTCTACCCGCTGGCCTGCCCGGCCCGGAGGCCGGCATGAGCGGTTGCGGTTGCGAGTCGGTCTGCAATGCGCCGCCCCCCGATCCGCGCTACCGCCGCGCGCTGTGGGTGGCGCTGGTGCTCAACACGGCGATGTTCGGCGTCGAACTCGTCGCCAGCTTCGCGGCGCAGTCGGTGTCGCTGCTCGCCGACGCGGTCGACTTTCTGGGCGACGCCGCCAATTACGGCGTCGCCCTGTTCGTGCTGGGGCTCGCGCCGGTGTGGCGCTCGCGCACCGCGCTGTGGAAGGGCTGGATCATGGTCGGCTACGGTGTGTTCGTGCTGGCGAAGTCGGCGTGGCAGTGGGCGGCCGGCGTCGTGCCGGAGCCTTTCCTCATGGGCTGGGTGAGCCTCGTGGCGCTGGCGGTCAACGTCGGCGTGGCGGCGCTGCTGTATGCTCACCGCGGCGGCGACGCCCAGGCGCGCTCGGTGTGGCTGTGCTCGCGCAACGACGCGCTCGGCAACATCGCGGTGATGATCGCGGCGGCAGGCGTGTGGGCGACGACGCACGGCTGGCCGGACATCGCGGTCGCGCTGGTGCTGGCGGGACTCGCGCTGACGTCGGGCGTGTCGGTGATTCGCCACGCCAAGGACGAATTGCGGTCGGCTTAAGCCGCTGCGTGGCGCGCGAGCGCCCAGGCCACGTGCTCGCGCACCAGCGCCGACGGGTGATTGCGCCGTGTCTCCAGGGCTGAGGCAGCCTCGGGCGTGGGCGGCGCATTGCCCAGCGCCACCGCGATATTGCGCAGCCAGCGCTCATGCCCGATGCGGCGGATCGCCGAACCCGCCAGCCGCTCGTTGAAATCGGCCTCGCTCCAGGCGAACAGCGCCACCAGCTTGGCGCTGTCGAGGCCATTGCGCACGTCGAAGTCGGGCAGGGCGGCGGTCTGCGCGAAACGGTTCCACGGACAGACGAGCTGGCAGTCGTCGCAGCCGTAGATACGGTTTCCCATTAACGGACGCAGTTCGGGCGGGATGCTGCCCTTGAGTTCGATGGTGAGATAGGAAATGCAGCGTCGCGCGTCGAGGCGGTAGGGCGCGACGATGGCCTGCGTCGGGCACACGTCGAGACAGGCGCGGCAGGTGCCGCAATGTTCCGTTTCGGGCGTGTCCACGGGGAGCGGCAAATCCGTGTAGATCTCGCCGAGAAAGAACCACGAGCCGTGCTGGCGGTTCAGCAGCAGCGTGTGCTTGCCGCGCCAGCCAAGCCCGGACTTCGCGGCAAGTTCCACTTCCATCACCGGCGCGCTGTCGGTGAAGACGCGGTAATGGTGTACCCCCGCCGCCGCGGTGATGCGGTCGGCGAGCGCCTGCAGGCGGTTGCGCAACACCTTGTGATAGTCGCGTCCGAGCGCGTAACGCGAGACGTAGGCGGCGCTGGCGTCGGCGAGCACCGTGTGCGCGTCGGCGGCCTGCGGCGGAAAATAATCGAGGCGCGCGCTGATGACGCGCACGGTGCCGGGCACGAGTTCCGCCGGCCGGCTGCGCTTCACGCCGTGCCTGGCCATATAATCCATCTCGCCATGAAAACCCTGGTCCAGCCACGCCTGCAGGTCTGCTTCGGCAGCGGACAGGTCGCCGTCGGCGATGCCGACGGCGGCGAAGCCGAGTTCGCGTCCCCAGTCCTTGATGCGCCGGGCCAGTTGCCCTAGATCCTGATCATGCATACGAGCGATGATACCGTGCGCTGCCGGCGCCATCTGCCCGACGAGGCGGCGACGCTCGCGTTCGGCGCGCGGCTCGCGCAGGAACTCGTGCCGGGAATGACCTTCTATCTCGAAGGCGAGCTCGGCGCCGGCAAGACGACACTGGTGCGCGGCCTGCTGCGGTCGCTGGGATACAACGGGCGGGTGAAAAGTCCGACCTACACCCTTGCCGAAACCTACAGCCTGCCGGCATTTGAGCTATATCATTATGACTTGTACCGCATGCACGATCCGCGCGAATGGCTCGACGCCGGGTTTCGCGACGCGACCGGCGGCAACGCGGTGAGCCTGATCGAATGGCCGGAGAAGGCCGCGGGCTGGCTGCCGCAGCCGGACGTGATTGTCAGGCTCACGATTGCGGACGGCGCGCGCGAGATCGAATGCGAAGCTGCGAGTGCGCGCGGCGCCCACTACCTGGAGGCATGTTGCACGTCCTGACGAGATTCTTCCTGCTGTGCTGTGTGCTGCTGTCGGGCGGGGCCCAGGCGATGCAGCTCACGGCCACCCGCATGTGGCCGTCGCCGGACTACACACGCATCACGCTCGAAGCCGCGCAGCCGCTTGCGCACACCTTCTTCACCCTGACGGCTCCCGACCGGCTGGTCATCGACCTCGACGGTGTGGGCGCCGGGCCTGCACTCGATGCGCTGGCCCGACAACTTTCGGCCGATGATCCGTTCGTCAGCGGTATCCGGGCCGGCCTCAACCGTCCCGGCGTGATGCGCGTGGTCGTCGACCTCAAGCAGCCGGTCAAGCCGTCGATCTTCCAGTTGCCGCCGGCCGGCCAGTACGGCCACCGGCTGGTGGTCGACCTGTATCCGGCCGACGCCGGCGGCAACGTCGCGGCGCGGCAGGCGGTGCAGGCCGCGACGCCGCCGTCCCCGCCGCCCGCCACGCCGCAGTACCGGCGGCTGATCACGGTGGCGATCGACGCCGGGCACGGCGGCGAGGATCCGGGCGCGGTGGGGGCCGCCGGCACCCTCGAAAAGCACATCACGCTGTCGGTGGCGAAAAAGCTCAAGGAAAAACTCGACGCGCAGGAGAACATGCGCGGCGTGCTGATCCGCGACGGCGACTATTTCGTGCCGCTGGCGCAGCGCGTCAGCAAGGCGCGCGCGGTCAAGGCCGATCTCTTCATCTCGATCCACGCCGACGCTTTCATCAAGCCGCACGCGCGCGGCTCGTCGGTGTTCGCCCTGTCGGAAAACGGTGCCACGTCCGTGGCGGCGCGCTGGCTGGCGAAGAAGGAAAACGAGGCCGACCTGATCGGCGGCATCAACATCGACGTCAAGGATCCCTTCCTCAAGCGCACGCTGATCGACCTGTCGCAGACGGCGACGATCAACGACAGTCTCAAGCTGGGGCACGCCGTGCTGCAGCGCATCGGCGACGTCAACACTCTGCACAAGCCGCACGTCGAGCAGGCCGGTTTCGCCGTGCTGAAGGCACCCGACATTCCCTCGATCCTGATCGAGACCGCCTTCATCTCCAATCCGGAAGAGGAAAAGCGCCTCAACGACCCGGGCTACCAGGACAAACTGGTCGACGCCATCGTCGAAGGCATCAGGAACCACTTCGCCACGCACCCGCTCACCGCGCCCTCGCGGCTGACGCGCAACCCATGACCGTGAGCCTCTTCGGGACGGCGGCGCCGGGATTCGACGCGCCGCTCGAGGTACTGGAAGCCTGTCACGACCGCATCGCGCGCCAGTGCGACACGCTCGAAAAACTTCTCGACCACCTGCCCGCGCACGGCGCCGACGCCCAGGCGCGGCAGGCCGCGCGCGCCGTGCTCGCCTACTTCGATGTCGCCGCGATGCATCATCACGACGACGAGGAACGCAACCTGTTTCCGCTGCTGGAAGCGGCGGGTGCGCCCGGCGCCTGCGACCTGGTCGAGGCGCTGACGCTGGAGCACGACGCGCAGGCGCTGCTGTGGCGCCGCCTGCGCGACGCCTTGCAGGGCATCGCGGCGGGCACGACCGCCGCGCTCGACGCCGCGCTCACGCGCCGCTTCGTCGAGATGCACCGCGCCCACCTCGAATTCGAGAACACCCACCTGCTGCCGCTTGCCCGCCGGATCCTCGACGCCGCCGCGCTCGAACGCCTCGGCCGTGCCATGGCCGCGCGCCGCGGGGTGCGCTTCGACCCGGCATGAGCATCCGCGTCCTGCCCGACGTACTGGTTTCGCAGATCGCCGCCGGCGAGGTCGTCGAGCGGCCGGCCTCCGCGCTGAAGGAGATGCTCGAAAACAGCCTCGACGCCGGCGCCACCACCATCGAGATCGATCTCGAGCAGGGCGGCATCAAGCGCATCCGCGTCAGCGACAACGGCAGCGGCATCGCGCGCGACGAGCTCGCGCTGGCGCTGACGCGCCACGCCACCAGCAAGATCGCCAGCCTTGCCGACCTCGAACGGGTGGCGAGCCTCGGTTTCCGCGGCGAGGCGCTGGCGTCGATCGCGTCGATCGCGCGCGTGCAGCTCGTCAGCCGCGAGGCGGGGATGGCGCACGCCTGGGTGATCGAGGCCGAAGGCGGGCGGCTGGCGGCGCCGGCGCCGGCCGCGCGCGCGCCCGGCACGACGGTCGACATCCAGGACCTGTTCTTCAATACGCCGGCGCGGCGCAAATTCCTCAAAACCGAGGCGACCGAATACGCGCACTGCGCCGAGACCGTGCGACGGCTGGCGCTCGCGCATCCGCAGGTCGCGTTCACCCTGTCGCACAACGGACGCGTCCAGTTGCGGCTCGCGGCCGAGGCGCCCGCCGCGCGCGTGCGCCACGTGCTGGGCGACGACTTCGAACGCAACAGCATCGCGGTCGACGCCGCCGCCGGTCCGCTGCGCCTCGCGGGCTGGGTGGTGAAGCCGGCCGCCGCGACGGCCAGCCGCGACGGCCAGCACGTCTACGTCAACGGCCGCTATGTGCGCGACAAGCTCATCGTCCATGCGCTGCGCGAAGCCTACCGCGACGTGCTGCACCACCAGTTGAATCCCGCCTATTGCCTGTTCCTCGAGCTGCCGCCCGAGGGCGTCGACGTCAACGTGCACCCGGCCAAGACCGAAATCCGCTTCCGCGACAGCCGCGGCGTGCACCAGTTCCTGTTCCACGCCGTCGAGCGCCTGCTGGCGGCGCCGGTGAGTGCCGGGACGGCGCCAGCCGCACCCGCCGCGGCGCAGCGCGCGCCGGCCTGGGCGCCACAGCAGACGCCGATGCCGCTGCAGGTGAACGAGGCGCTGGCGTTCTATGCGCCGCTTGCGGCGCATGCATCAGGTGGCGCGCCGCTTCAGAGCTCAGGGGACGGGATTCAGGATTCAGGGGGCCTGGTCGCGCCTGCGGCACAGCCTTTGCCACAGGGGGGCGAGGGCGACGCGCCGCCGCTGGGCTACGCGCTGGCGCAGCTGCACGGGGTCTACGTGCTGGCGCAGAACGCGCAGGGACTGGTGCTGGTCGACATGCACGCGGCGCACGAGCGGGTGGTCTACGAGAAACTCAAGGCCGCGCTCGACGCCCGGGCGGTGCCGGCGCAGACGCTGCTGATCCCGGTCGCGCTCACGGTCGACGCGCGCGACGTGGCCGAGATCGCCCCGCACCTGGACGCGCTCGCCGGCATCGGTTTCGACCTGTCGGTCACCTCGCCGACCTCGGTCGCGGTGCGCGCGGTGCCGTGGCTGCTGAAAGACGCCGACCCGGTCGGGCTGACCCGCGCGGTGCTCGCCGAGGTGGCCGAATTCGGCGTGGCACGCCTGCTCGCCGAGCGGCGCAACGAACTGCTCGCCACGCTCGCCTGCCATGGGGCGGTGCGCGCCAACCGGCGTCTCACCCTGCCGGAAATGAACGCCTTGCTGCGCGAGATGGAAGCGACCGAACGGGCCGGGCAGTGCAACCACGGCCGCCCGACCTGGTTCCAGTTGAGCCTCAAGGAACTCGACGCGATGTTCATGCGCGGACGCTGAACGCGCGGCAAGGGTTTTGGCTATAATTCCGAGCTAATTAGTCAGGTATTCAGGTGTAGCCATGAGCGAACCCACCCCCCGCAAGACCATTCCCATCCAGGAAATCAACGAGGCCAGCAATTGCGCCGGGTCCGAACCCTACGCGCTGATGGTGCTCGGCGATTCCATGCTTCCCGAGTTCGAGGAGGGCGAGATCATCGTCGTCGAGCCTTCCGGCCTGGTGAAGGATGGCTCCTATGTCGTCGCCTACGTCAACGACGAATACATCTTCCGGCAGATCGTCATGCGCGACGACGGCTGGATGCTCAAGCCGCTCAACCCACTCTACGAGAACATCCCGATCGCGGGCATCGAGGTCGTCCACGGCGTGGTCATCATGAAAAAACGACCGGGGAAACGCAGCGAACAAAAACGATACATATAAACTTAGATTAAATTAATCATGTAAGTTATTGATTTAAATAATTACACATGAAATCAATATTGATTTAATTTATTGATGGCGTCATTAATTCATTAAATTAATTAGTTGACTAATTCACTCAGGTAATTACAATGGGTTCCATTGTTCAACCTTTTGAACAGAGGAGAGAAACCATGAGTGGACTGATTGCAAACTTCCCCAGCGACGGCGTCGTGACCATCAACCGGGTGATCCTGAAGCCCGAGTACACGGTCGACGATCTGCAGGAGCGCGTCGCGTTCCTGTGCGAAAACGTCAAGACCTACCATTCCGATACCGGCTTCGTCGGCGGCTTCGTTGCGCTGAATTCGGGCCGGGTCTCGAACGAGGGCTCGACCATCGGCCAGGCGGTGGAAAGCCCGATGAAAGGCAAGGAAGCGTTGATTGTGACCTTCTGGACCAGCTTCGAGAACCACGAGAAGTCGCACCGTTCCGAGACTTTCCAGCCGCTGTTCCAGAAAGTGCTGGACCTGTGCGAGAACGGCAACGAGGAAATCGCCTACGAGATGCTGTGGTCCGGCAAGGCCTACGGCCCCGAGGAAATCGAGGCGGCCCGCAAGGCGAAGGCGCAGTACGCCCAGGCAGCCTGAGCGTTTCGGCCGGGATGAAACGGCGGGGAGATCCCGCCGTTTTTTTCGCCCCTCGGCGCCGCAGGCAGGGGCCATGGCGTTCCCGGCCATGGACGTCCAATGCGGTAAAGAAAGCGCCGGCGTGACCGTAGAAGCGGCATCGGCCCTGCCAAAGGATCCGGATGCGTTCGTCCGAGAATGCGGCTTTTTCGCGGCTGCTTCGCAATGCATTGCTGGCCTTGCTGTTCGTCGGCACGGGGGCGCTGTTTGCCTACGGCGCGTACGCCTGGCAGCGCGAAAAGCGGGACGTTCACGACAACCTCCTGATATTTTCAGGATTTCTTGCGTCGGCCTCGCAAGCCTTCTTCGACGAGCTGGGCAACGGCCTGGCCCCCCTCGCGGCCCTGCTCGACCAGGGCGGGGTCTACCAGGATCCCGAGGCGTTGCGGCCGCAACTCGTCGCGTTCCAGAACCGGCACCCCCAGGTGCGCGCCGTTGCCGTTTTCGCGCCTGACGGCGAAATGCTGCTCAATACGGCGGTCAAGCCGGGGGAACCGAAACCGGATTTCCGCCTCGACCCGCCCTATATCCGCCGGCTGCTGGCGGACATGAACAATCCCGCGCCCTATACCGTGGGGCCACCAGAATTCGGCAAGGCGATCAAGCGCTGGCGTTTTACCGTTCGCCACGTGCTGCGCGATGCGGACGGCAAGCCCAGGTTGCTGGTCCAGGCGGCGGTGCCGCTGGAAAAGGAAGGCACCTTCCTGCACCAGCTTCCCATCCCGTCGACCGGCGATATCGGCCTGTTGCGCGCCGACGGCTTCCAGCAGGCGCGCTTCCCCGTGCGTGACGCCAATGCCACGTACGGACGCTTGTCGCCCGGCCCGGTGGCGCGCATCGCCACCGCGAGCCCCGGGGTGACCAAGGGCTATTTCGAAGGCGGTTCGCCCTGGATCGTGGGCGACAGCCGGCGCATCGGCGCGTTTACCAAGCTTGACGGCCATGACCTGTATGCGTACGTCTCGTTGCCGGCAGCCTACGTGACCGCGCGCTGGTGGCGCCACAACTGGCCCGTATTCTCCAGTTTCGCCGGATTTTTCGTCATCTTCGTGGCGATCGCGTATCACGTCACCCAGCGCGAACGCTTCCACAGCAACGCGCTCGTCAACCTGGCCCGGCGCGATGCGCTCACCGGCCTGCCCAACCGCCGCTGCCTGGACGAGATCCTCGACGCCAGCCTCAAGACCGCACGCGCGGCCAAAATCCCGTTTGCCATCATCTTTTTCGACCTGGACCGTTTCAAGGCCATCAACGACGTCATGGGGCACGCCACCGGCGATATGTTGCTCGTCCGCGTGATGCAGCGCGTCCAGGGGCTGTTGCGGCAAGGCGATATCCTGGGGCGGTTCGGCGGCGACGAATTCCTCCTGATCCTGCCAGGCAGCGGCGAGACGGGCGCGCTCTTCATCGCGCAGCGGATACTGGATGCCTTCCGCAAGCCGTTCGACGTCAATGGCCACGCGCTGCGCGTGACGCCCTCGATCGGCATTGCCCTGTATCCGGATCATGGCGACGATATCGAGAGCCTGCTGAAACACGCCGACACGGCGATGTACGAATCCAAGCGGCTCGGCCGCAACGGCTATGCCGTCTACACGGAGCACATGGGCCTGCGGGTGCGGGAGCGGCTCGATCTCGAGCACGAGCTGCGCGATGCCCTGCAACGGTCTGCGTTCCGGCTGGTCTACCAGCCCATCGTGGACATGCGCAGCGGGCGGCTGGTCGCAGCCGAGGCACTGGTGCGCTGGGCCATGCCCGACGGGCGGCTGCGCGCGCCGCAGTCTTTCATCCAGGTGGCTGAGGATTCGGGGCTGATCATCGAACTCGGGCAATGGGTGTTGCACACGGCCTGTCAGCAGCTCGGGCAGTGGGGCGCGTCGGCAGAAGGCGTGCGGGTCGCGGTGAACCTGTCGACCCATCAGTTTCAGGATCCGCTTCTGATCGACAAACTGGCGCAGGCGCTGCGCGACACCGGACTCGCGGCGGGGCGCCTCGAACTCGAGATCACGGAAAGCGCTGCCATGCTCAACCCCGACCAGGGCCTCAAAACCCTCGGCGAGATCGCCGGCCTGGGAGTGCGTATCGCGATCGACGATTTCGGGACGGGCTATTCGTCGCTGAGCTATCTCAAGCGCATCCCGGCCAACACCATCAAGATCGACAAGAGTTTCGTCGACGGGCTGGGGAACGCGCAGGACGCGACCATCGTGCGTGCCGTGATTTCGCTCGCGCAGGCCCTGGGAAAGGATACGGTCGCCGAGGGCATCGAACGCGAGGAACAGTACGTGGCGCTCCGGGCGATGGGGTGCGATCTGGCGCAGGGATACTGGGTCAGCCGCCCGCTCGACGCGGAGGCGATGCGCAACCTGCTGCACGGCAATACCCGCCTGAGGTCGGCCTCCCTTGCGACGCAGGGCGAGACCGTCACCTGGCTCCATCCCCGGGGCAAGCCGCCCGGCTGAAATACGCCGCGCCGGACGGGACGGGCCACGCGCCGCCGGCCTGGGCGATAATCCGCCGATGCCCGACAGTTCCCATCCCCCTGCCGTCTTCCTCATGGGCCCGACCGCGTCGGGCAAGACCGCGCTGGCGATCGCGCTGGCCGAACGCTTCCCGCTCGAGATCATCAGTGTCGATTCCGCGCTGGTCTATCGCGGCATGGACATCGGCACCGCCAAGCCCGACGCCGCCACGCTGGCGCGAGCGCCGCACCATCTGCTCGACATCCGCGACCCCACCGAGACGTACTCGGCGGCGGCCTTTCGCGACGATGCGTTGCGTCTGATGGCCGACATCACGGCGCGCGGCCGCGTGCCGCTCCTGGCCGGCGGCACCATGCTGTATTTTCGCGCGCTGCTCAAGGGACTCGACGCGCTGCCGCGTGCCGACGCGGCGACGCGCCAGTCGATCGAAGCCGACGCCGCCGCGCGTGGCTGGCCGGCGCTGCACGCCGAGCTGGCGCGGGTCGACCCGCCGACGGCCGCAAGGCTGGCGCCGAACGATTCGCAGCGCATCGGGCGTGCGCTGGAAATCTTCCGCCTCACCGGCACCCCGATGTCGGCGCTGATCGCGCGGGCCGAGGTCGAATTGCCCTACCGCGTGCTGCAGCTGGCGCTGACCCCGTCCGACCGCGCCGTGCTGCACCGGCGCATCGCCGAGCGCTTCGACGCCATGCTCGCCGCGGGCCTGCTCGACGAGCTGAAAACCCTGCGCCGGACCCATGCGCTGACGCCCGACCTGCCGGCGATGCGCGCGGTGGGCTACCGCCAGGCCTGGGCGTACCTGGACGGCGAAACCAGCCTCGCCGACCTGCGCGAAACAGGCATCGCCGCCACGCGCCAGCTCGCCAAGCGCCAGCTCACCTGGTTGCGTTCGTGGCCGGACGCCGTGGTGCTGGATTGCCTCGCCGGCGATCTCGAAGCACAGGCGGCCGCGAAGCTGCGCGCGCACCTGCAGGCGGATTGAGCCTCCCGCTGCAGGCGGCGTCAGCCCGGCTTGGTCGATTCCACGCGGGCGCGCGCCTGCCCGCGGTGAAAGCGCAGCTCGAGCGGATCGCCCGGGGCGAGCGCCGTGGCGTCCCGCACCACCGAGCCGTCGGCACGCAGCGCGATGCTGTAGCCGCGCGCAAGCACTTCTTCCGGGTTGAGGTGGGCAAGACTCGCGGCCAGCCGCTCCAGGGTGAGGCGCTGGCGCGCGAATCCGGCCGCCGTCGCGCGGCGGCTGCGATCGGCGAGGCTGTCCAGCAACTGCTGCGCCTGGGCGATGCGATGGCGCGGCGTCGCCAGACGCTGGTCCAAGCGGGCCACGGCGAGTTGTTCCCGCGCGACCCGGGCGCGGGCGGCAGCGACCAGGCGCTGCGCCAGCGCCGCCAGGTCGAGCCGCTGGCGGCGCAGCTGTTCGGCCGGATGCAGCAGCCGCCGCGCCAGATAGTCGATACGCTGCATCTCGGCGTGCAGGCGGCGCCCCTGATGGTGGCGCAGCAGTCGCGCCAGATGCTCGAGTCGTTCAAGCAATTCGGCGCGACCCGGGCTCGCCAGTTCGGCGGCGGCGGTCGGGGTGGGCGCCCGCAGGTCGGCGGCGAAGTCGGCGAGCGTGAAATCCGTCTCGTGGCCGACCCCGCTCACCACCGGCATCGGGCACGCGGCGATCGCGCGCGCCACGGCCTCGTCGTTGAATGCCCACAAGTCCTCGAGCGAACCGCCGCCGCGGCACACCAGCAGCACGTCGCATTCGGCGCGCGTCGCGGCGGTGCGGATCGCCGCGGCGATCTGCGCGCCGGCGCCGGCGCCCTGCACCGGCGTCGGGTAGAGGATCACCGGCAGCCCCGGCATGCGGCGCGCCAGCGCGGTCAGCACGTCGGCGAGCGCGGCGGCCTGGGGCGAAGTGACGATGCCGAGCGTGCGGGGAAAGCGGGGCAGGGGGCGCTTCCTTGCCGGGTCGAACAGACCCTCGGCTTCGAGTTTGGCCTTGAGCTTGAGGAAGGCTTCGTACAGGCGTCCGGCGCCGGCGCGGCGGATCTGCTCGGCACCGAGCTGGAAGTCGCCGCGCGCCTCGTACAGCGTGGGCAGCGCGCGCACCTCGACGTGGTCGCCGTTGGCCGGCGTGAAATCGGCGAACTGGTTGCGGCCGCGGAACATCACGCAGCGCACCTGGGCGTGGGTATCCTTCAAAGAAAAATACCAGTGTCCCGAAGCGGCGCACATGAAATTGGACACCTCGCCTTCAACCCACAATAACGGCAGTTGCGATTCCAGTGCGCGGCGCGCCATGCGGTTGAGTTCGCTTACCGTGAGCACCGGAAGGGTGGGCACGGCCTCGGTCAAGTCGTCGAATTCAGACATGGCTCGCAGCATAAACGGGTTTGTACAGGCATGCTTCATGCACAGTCATCAAATCTTCACGAACAAAATACTGGTTCGCTATTGACGATTGCTGATATTTGATAACTTATTGATTTATAATAAAAAATATGAATGATCATTTTTTGGGCCCCAAGGCATTTTCCTTTATATACGGGCGTTTGGGCGTTGTGGCAGATACTTTCTCACAGACTTATCCACATCATTTGTGGAGAACTTATTCGAACTGTAAAAAACCCCGACGCGAATATTTGATGCTTGCCCAAACCGGCACGCGGACGCTACATTTCGGATGTTCCAGAATGAGGAGTCGTATTCAGTGCTTGCCATCATCGAGGCGGCCGGTTGGCCGATCTGGCCGTTGATCCTGGCGTCGGTCGTCGCGGTTGCCATCATCATCGAACGCGCGTACAGCCTGCGCGCCAGGGAAGTGGCCCCCCCCGGCCTGCTGCTGGAAACCGTGAAACACTTCCAGGAGCGCGGCGTGACGCAGGATCTCCTCACCCGCCTGGCCGACGGCCCGCCGCTGGCACGGATTTTCGCCACCGCGCTGAAGAACGCGCATTATTCGCGCGAAGTCATGAAGGAGTCGATCGAGGAATCCGGCCGCGCGGTCACCCATGAACTCGACCGCTTTCTCACTTCGCTCGGCACCATCGCCAGCATGGCGCCGCTTCTGGGCCTGCTCGGCACGGTGGTCGGCATGATCGAGATCTTCGGCGCGCAGACCGCCACCGGCACCAATCCCGGCCAGCTCGCCCATGGCATCTCGATCGCGCTCTACAACACCGCGTTCGGCCTCATCGTCGCCATTCCGGCGATGATCTTCTACCGCTACTTCCGCGCCAAGGTCGAGGCGCTCGTCGTCGACATGGAGCAGCAGGCGATCAAGCTGGTCGAGATCGTCCACGGCGACCGGAAACAGGCATGAACTTCAGGAAAGGCCGCCGGGAGGACTACCCGGAAATCAACCTGATTCCCTTTATCGACATCCTGCTCGTCATCGTGATCTTCCTCGCGGTGACGACCACGTATGCGCGCTTTGCCGAACTCAAGATCAACCTGCCGACCAGCAACGCGGAGCAGACACCGGCCCAGCCGCGGCAGATCGAGATCGCCGTCTCCGAGGACGGCCGCTACGCCATCGACGACCGGGCGCTCGCCGAGGGCTCGATCGAGTCGCTGGCGGGCGCGCTGCAGCAGGCAGCGGGCGACCAGAAGGATCCGGTGGTCGTCATCAACGCCGATGCGCGCGCCTCGCATCAATCCGTGGTGAACGTGATGGAGGCGGCACGCCGCGTCGGCCTCGCGCGCATCACCTTCGCCACCCAGACCTCCCCCTGAGCGGCGGACCGTGCCGACGCTCCAGCGCCTCTGGACGCGCACCGGCTTGGCCACGCTGCTGCTCGCGCCGGCCGCTTTCCTGTTCGCCCTCGCCGCATGGCTGCGCCGGCGGGCGTATCGTCAAGGCTGGCGGCCGGCGGTCGCGGTCGGCGTGCCGGTGATCGTGGTCGGCAATGTCACGGCGGGGGGGAGCGGCAAGACCCCGCTTGCCGTCTGGCTGACGAATCACCTGCGCGCGCAGGGTTGGCATCCCGGCGTCGTCAGTCGCGGTTACGGCGGCCGCGCGCGCGGCTGCGTCGAAGTCGCGCCCGACAGCGACCCGGCGTCGACCGGCGACGAGCCGCTCCTGATCCGCCTCAAGACCGGCGCGCCGGTGGTGGTCGGACGCGACCGCGTCGCCGCCGCGCGCATGCTGCTGGCGCGCCACCCCGACGTCGATGTCATCGTGTCCGACGACGGGCTGCAGCACTATCGCCTGGCGCGCGACATCGAGATCGCCGTCGTCGACGCCGCGGTCGGGCTCGGCAACCGCTGGCCCCTGCCGGCCGGCCCGCTGCGCGAGCCGCCCCGGCGTCTGCGCGACGTCGATGCCGTGGTGGAGGTGCTGCGCAGCGGCGCGCCGCCGCGTAGCGACCTGGGCGTGCCGGCCTGGCGTGTCGACTATCGCCCCGGGCAGGTGTGGCGGCTGCAGGCGCCCCAGACGCGCGTGGGGCTCGCCGACCTGCCGCCGCACCCCTGGCTCGCGGCGACCGGCATCGGGCGCCCGCAGGGGTTCTTCGACATGCTGCGCGCGCAGGGACTGGCCTTCGAGGCGCGTGTCTTTCCCGACCATCACGCATTCCGCCCGGGCGAGCTTCCCGCCGACGGCGCCGTGCTGATGACCGAGAAAGACGCGGTAAAATGCCGCTCATTCGCCGGAACCGGCTGGTGGGCGGTCGAACTCGACGTTGCGCCGGAAGACGGTTTCATTCGCTGGCTGGATGCGCGCCTCGCCACACTACCGACACAGTCCCGCGGCCGCATGGGGGGGAACGTGGAATGAGCAATCCGCAGAACACTGCCTGGAGCGAACGCCGCCAGGCAGGGCGCTGGGAAGACCGTGACGGTGGTCCCGGCTTCTGGGTGCCCGACCGCGCCGAGATCTTTACCCAGTTCTTTACCCGCTACCTGTTCTTCGCGCTCGCGCTCGTCTATTTTGCGACGCTCGACGGCATCGAGCCGGTGTTGCTCGACGTCGAGCAGCTGCTGGCGGCGCTCGGTGTGTATTTCGTTCTCAATTCCTGGTTTTTCCACCTGGCGCTCAGGAACGTCACCCTGCTCAAGATCCGCTGCGCCATGGCGGCCGACCTCGTCATCGTCACCCTGTGCGTCATCCACGACCCCAACCCGATCCCGCCGTCGGCGCTGGCTTTCCTCATGGTGCTGCTCGGCAACGGCATGCGCTACGGCATGGGCGTGTTCGCGGAAG
>DYFW01000224.1 GCA_020725005.1 Thiobacillus denitrificans | reverse complement strand
CCATGCCCTTCATCATCCGGCGCATGGCGCGCAGCGAGGCGCTGGCCCGGGCCGCCACGATCCTCGACGAAGTCGGGCTGGGCCATCGCCTCGACCACCGGCCCGGCGAGCTTTCGGGGGGGGAGCGCCAGCGTGTCGCCATCGCGCGCGCGCTGGTCACGCAGCCGGCGTGCATCCTCGCCGACGAGCCGACCGGCAACCTCGACCGCCACACCGCGGACGCGGTGTTCGACCTGATGCGCGAACTCAACCGCAAGCATCGCACCAGCCTCGTCATCGTCACCCACGACGTCGACCTCGCCGCGCGCATGGACCGGCAGATGCGCCTGGTCGACGGAAGCCTGCAACCGGCCTGATCCCGCGGCGCGATGCGGCTCAACCTCATCGCGTTCTGCCTCGGCGTGTGGTGGCTGCAGCAGCAGGCGACGCTGCCGCCGACGCGCGGGCTGTGGGCGTTGCCCTTGCTGGCGTCGGTGCTCTGGTTGCCGATGTCTTCCCGGCCTTCGCTCGAATTCTTGCGCCGCACGGTCGTCGTCGTGCTGTGCGCGGTGCTCGGCTTCGCCTGGGCCGCGTGGCGGGCGGACGGGCGCCTTGCCGAGCGCCTGCCGGCGTCCTGGCAGGGCGTGGATATCGAACTCGTCGGCGTGATCAGCGACCTGCCGCATACGCATGCGCGCGGCGAGCGCTTCGTGCTCGATGTCGAGCGCACGCTGACGCCGGGGGCGCCTGACCTGAAGCGCGTGCAGTTGACGCGCTACTGGCCGCGGAACGCAGCAACATTCGATACGCGCATGCATGCCGGCGAGCGCTGGCAGCTCACGGTGCGCCTGCGCCTGCCCTACGGGACGAGCAATCCGCAGGGGTTCGATCTCGAAGCCTGGATGCTCGAACGCCGCCTCAATGCCAGCGGCTACGTGCGCGAGTCGCCGCCGCCGCGGCGGCTCGACGCGCTCGCCCATACCCCGGCGGCCTGGATTGCCGCCCTGCGTGCGGCCGTGCGCGCACGGATCTTTGCGACCCTGGGCGAGGCCCCGTACGCCGGTGTCATCACCGCGCTGGTCGTCGGCGATCAGCGCAGCATCCCGCATGGGCAATGGCGCGCGTTCACCCGCACCGGCGTCAATCACCTGCTGTCGATCTCGGGATTGCACGTCACGATGATTGCCGCGCTCGCCGGCTGGGCAGCGGCCGCATTGTGGCGGCGCCTGCCGCGACAAGTGGAACGTCTGCCCGCACGCCAGGCGGGGCTCGTCGTGGCGGTGCTGGCCGCGTTCGCCTATGCCTTGCTGGCAGGCTTCCAGGTGCCGGCGCAGCGCACGTTCTTCATGCTCGTCGTCGTCGCCCTGGCGTTCTGGGGGCGGCGTGAACCCCGGCCCTTCAGCGCGCTGGTGGTGGCGCTTGCGGTGGTGCTGGCAATCGACCCCTGGGCGGTGCTGTCGGCGGGATTCTGGCTGTCGTTCGGCGCGATGGCGGCGATCCTGTGGGTGACGGTCGGGCGCGTGGCCCTGCCGGACAGGCTGCGCGGCTGGATCACGGTGCAGGGCGCGGTCACGCTCGCGCTGGCGCCGGTATTGCTTCTGCTGTTCCAGCAGGTGTCGCTGGTTTCACCGCTCGCCAACGCGGTCGCCATTCCGCTGGTGAGCTGGCTGATCACGCCGCTGGCCCTGCTGGGCGTGCTGGTGCCGCCGTTGTGGCATGTCGCCGCGTGGCTGGCGGCGGGCCTGGGCAGCGGACTGACCTGGGCGGCGGAACTGCCGCTCGCGGTGGCGACGCTGCCGGCACCGCCCGGCTGGGCGATCGCGCTGGCGCTCGTCGGCGCCGTCTGGCTGCTGCTGCCGCGGGGCTTCCCGGCGCGTGCCCTGGGGGCCGTGTTGTGGTTGCCGCTGCTGTTCCCGCAGCACGAAACCATCGCGCCCGGTGCCTTTCGTGCCGACGTTCTCGACGTCGGGCAGGGCACGTCGGTATTGATCCGGACCGCGGGGCACGCGCTGCTTTATGACACTGGCGCCGCCTACGCCGAGAGCGACGCGGGCGAACGCGTCATCGTGCCGTTCCTGCGCGCCTCGGGGGTCGGCGAGCTGTCGGGGCTGATCGTCAGCCACGACGACAACGACCACAGCGGCGGGTTGCGCTCGGTGCTGCGCGACGTGCCGGCCGGCTGGCTGCTGCACGGCATGCCGGCCGACAGCCCGCTGCTCGCCGGTGCGCCGGACGCGCGACACTGCGTGCGTGGCCAGCGCTGGACCTGGGATGGCGTCAGCTTCGAAATCCTCAACCCGCGGCCGACGGCGTTCGCGGAGCAGCGCCGTCGCAACAACGACTACAGCTGCGTGCTGCGTGTGCGCAGCGGCCGCCACGATCTGTTGCTGACCGGTGATGGCGAGCGGCAGACCGAGCTGGAACTCGTCGAGTCAGGAGCGCTCGAACCGGTGCAGGTGCTCCTGGCAGGCCATCACGGCAGCCGTACCTCGTCGATTGCCGAATTCGTCGACGCGACCCGGCCGAAACTCGTGGTGTTTACCCTGGGCTACCGCAATCGCTATGGCCATCCGCACCCCCAGGTCGTCGCGCGCTTCCGCGCCATCGGCGCGCGCCTGTTGCGCAGCGACCGCGACGGGCTGATCCGTCTCGACTTTGGCGAAGCCGGTGTCGAAGCGGCACAATACCGGCCCATGAACCGACGCT
>DYFW01000223.1 GCA_020725005.1 Thiobacillus denitrificans | reverse complement strand
TGCCTTCGTCTATCTGAAATTCGTCGGCGTCATCAAGCCGGCGCATGCGTAAACCGCCACCCGGAGGAGCCCACATGAAAACAAGCCATCGCATTGCCCTGCTGTCCCTGTGCCTGCCCGCCCTGATCGGCCTGGCGCCGACCGCCCATGCCCAGCAACTGCCCGGCCCGGCGCAGATCAACGGCCAGAAGGTGCTGACCATGATTTCGCGCGACCCGCCCGGCGTGCGCTGCAACAACAACATCCAGATCGCGGCCGAGCTGTCGAACGTCTACAAGATTCCCGTCGTCGTCATGCCGGTCACCTATGCCGGCCCCGGCGCCAAGGCGCCGTCCGTGTATTACGGCGGGAAACTGCTCGCGCAGGACGGCGGCGACCACAACGGCATGGCGAGCTACCAGATCATCGCCGACGTGCTCGAAATCGAAGGAACCCCGAAACAGGAACAGACGGGGCGCCTGCTGGAAATCCGCACGGATTTCGATGCGCTGAAGGCCCGGATCAGGGGCAACTAGGATGAAAGCGTTTGCCCTCGCCCTCGCTCTCGCTCTCGCGCTCGCCGCGCCGGCCTGGGCCGGCGAGTGGGAAGGCTGGCTGGTCGGCGAACCCTGCGCGACAACCCTGCAAGTCGCCGATTGTCCGCTACGACATGTCGACCGGCCCGTGTTGCTGCTGGAAAGCGGCGAACGGCTGGCCTTCGCCTGGGGCGATGGGCTCGCCATCACGCCGGCGGCCGTCGACAAGTCCTACGCCAAGAAGGTGCGCCTGACGGGCGAACTCAAGGACGGGGCGATCGCGCCGGTCAAGCTGGACGTGCTGGAAACCAGCGGCGAGAAGAAGTTCTTCAAGGGCTGCCTGTGAAGCCTGCGCTTGTCGCCAGCCTGCTGGTCGTCGCCCTGTAGGCGCGGCAAGGATTTCACCGTGCTCGCCATCAGCACGTCGGATTCGCGGGCGGGCGTCGAGCGTTTTCTCGGCGGCCGGTCGCCGGTCTTCGACATCCTGATGGACGACGACGGCAAGGTCTCGGCGGCCTTCCGCGCGCGCGGCGTGCCGGTCACCTACCTGCTAGACCGGCAGGGCCGGCTGCTGGCCGGCAAGACCGGGCCGCAGCAGTGGGACAGCCATGAAATGGAAGTGCTGATCCGGCAGGCGATCGAACGGAAATAGGAGGAGAAGCATGGCCCGTGCGTTGCTCTGGATGTTGCTGCTCTTGTCGCCGGCGGCCTTCGGCGCGGACTTTCTCGTGAGCACGGAGGCGCTGGCCACCGAGATGAAGCAAGGCAAGCCGCGGCTGATCGATGCCGAGAGCGCCGCCGACTTTTCCCGCGCCCACCTGCCGGGCGCGGTCAATCTGCCTTACCTGGAACTGGAGGATGCCGAGGAGAACGCCAAGACCGGCCTGCCGATCTTCCCGCAGCTCGGCGCCGCCAAGTTCGCTGCGCTCGGGCTGACACGCGAATCCGACGTGGTCGTCTACGACGGCGGCGACGGGCGTGCCGCCTCGTCCGTCTGGTATGTCCTGCGCTTCCTCGGCCACGAAAAGGTGCGCATCCTCGACGGCGGCTTCCGCAAGTGGCTCAAGGAAGGACGGCCGCTGACGCAGGAGACCGCGAAGCCGGCCAGGGCCACCTACGTGCCGAAGCCGAGGACCGACTGGGCGCTGAAGACGGCCGACCTCGACCCGAAGCGACAATTGGTACTCGACGCCCGATCCTTGGGCGAATTCACCGGTAAGGAAACCGGCGGCGCACGCCAGGGCGGCCACATTCCCGGCGCCAAGGCCTTTCCATGGGCGAAATTGACCGACGCCACCGCAAGCTTCCGGTCGCCGGCCGAGATCAGGAAGATTCTCGTCGCCGCCGGCATCACGCCGGACCGCGAGATCGTCACCTACTGCAACCCGGGCATCGGCCGCTCGACCCATCTGCTGGCGGCGCTGACGCTGGCCGGCTACGACAAGGTCAAGGTCTATCCCGGCTCGTGGATCGAGTGGGCGTCCGATCCGGCACGGCCGATCGAGCGATAGCCATGAAGCGTCGTGACTTCATCCGCGACACCGCCTACTGCGGCCTCGCGCTCGCCTTTGGCGGGCCCATGGTGTCGCTGGCGGCCAATGCAAAAGTCGGCGCTGGCGGGACGGCGACCGCCGGCCCCGGAGGGGCGAGCGGAAGGGCATGGGAAGACTTCTACCGCAAGGAATTCGTCGCCACGCGCGGCGACGCGCAGGGTTTCGCCTTCCACTGCTCCAACTGCCAGGGCAACTGCGCCTGGAAGGTCTATGCCAAGGACGGCCGCGTCACGCGCGAGGAGCAGGCCGCCGCCTATCCGCAGATCGATCCGAAGATTCCCGATACCAACCCGCGCGGCTGCAATAAGGGCATCGTGCATTCGAAACAGATGTATCAGCAGGATCGCTTGCTCCATCCGCTCAAGCGCACGGGCAAGCGCGGCGAAGGCAAGTGGCAGAGGGTGTCGTGGCAGGAAGCCATGGCCGACATCGCCGCGCGCGTCGTCGACACCCTGCACAAGGACGGACTCTCGGCGCTGATGGTCCACTGCGGCACCGGCATCCTCTCGCAGGGCCGGCGCGCCGGGCCGCTGCGCCTCGGCTCGCTGCTGGGCGCCCAGCGGCTCTATCCGGCCAGCGCGGTCGGCGACATGTTCACCGGCGCCTCGCTCGCCTACGGCATC
>DYFW01000222.1 GCA_020725005.1 Thiobacillus denitrificans | reverse complement strand
CGCAGGCGCTGAAGAACGTCAACATGGACATCCCGAAGCAGCGCGTGACCGCCTTCATCGGCCCCAGTGGCTGCGGCAAATCGACCCTGCTGCGCTGTTTCAACCGCATGAACGATCTGGTCGACATCTGCCGTGTCGAGGGCAAGATCCTGCTCGACGGCAAGAACATCTACGACCAGGACGTCAACGTCGCGTTGCTGCGCCGGCGTGTCGGCATGGTGTTCCAGAAACCCAACCCCTTCCCGAAATCCATTTACGAGAACGTCGCCTATGGCCTGCGCATCATGGGGGTGAAGAGCAAGAGCACCATCGACGACGCCGTCGAGAAGGCCCTGCGTGGCGCGGCGCTGTGGGACGAGGTCAAGGACCGTCTGCAGGAGAGCGGAATGAGTCTTTCCGGCGGCCAGCAGCAGCGCCTAGTGATCGCGCGCGCGATCGCGCTCGAACCCGAGGTGCTGCTGCTCGACGAGCCGGCGTCCGCGCTCGACCCAATCTCGACCGCCAAGATCGAGGAGCTGGTCAACGAGATGAAAGAGCAGTACACCATCGTCATCGTCACGCACAACATGCAACAGGCGGCACGCGTCTCGGACTACACCGCCTTCATGTACATGGGCGAACTCATCGAGATGGGCCGCACCAACGAGGTCTTCCTCAAACCCAAGGTGAAGCAGACCGAGGATTACATCACCGGCCGCTTCGGCTGAACATGCCTGGATGTGCCGCCGTGCCGCCGGGGGTCCCGGATGTGTCGAAGCGCCCCGCCGCCGCGCTGGCTGACCCGCCTCGCGCAGAAGCCGGCGTGGACGCGATTTTCGCGCCGCGTCTCGGCCTGCTGGATTCCAACCCGGTCACGCGTGCGCTGCTCGTCGAACTGCTGTACGACAAGGGCTTCGACGTCGTTGCGGGCACGGATCCGGCAGCCTTGCCTTCGGCAGTCGATGCCTTGATTCTTGCCGTGGACGGCATGCCGCAGCACGCGAGGCGACCGTCGTGGTTGCTGGAGAAACCGGCTGTTCCGGTCATCGTCCTCGATCGCCCGCCCGTGCTGCCCGGCCTGGCCACGCCGCTCGGGTTCGTGCCGGATGCGCGGCTCGACCTACCCGTGCCGCCGCGCAAGCTGGTCGCGACGATTCGCCAGGTATTGCGCCGCGCCCGCGTACCCATCACCGAGGCGGGCGATGCGCCCGCGTGTGCCTACCGCTTCGACGGCTGGACGCTTCACGTCAGCGAGCGGCGCTTGCAATCGACGGCGGGGCGGACGGTTTCGCTCGGCAGGCAGGAATGCGAGGCGCTGAAAGCCTTGCTGAGTTTCCCGCGTCAGGTATTGACCCGCGAGCAGTTGAGCATGGCGATCTGGGGCGCCCGCAAGTCCAGGGACATTTCGCCGCGCATGCTGGACGGCCCGATCAGGCGCCTGCGCCGCCATCTCGGCGAGGATGTCCGCTTCCCGCGATTGATCCGGACGGTGGTCGGCATCGGCTATCGCCTCGACGCCGACGTCGACATCATCCGCTAGCCTGCGCCCGGTTCACCCCAGTGCCCGCAGCGACTGCATCGGCGGCACCCGCGTGATGTGGCGCGTGGTCAGCCAGCCGCTCATGCCCACCAGTAGCGCGCCGGCGGCGGGCAGCGCCAGCCATAGCCAGGGATGCAGGCGGGGAGGCAAATCGAACAGGCGGCCGGCGATCACCGCCATCGCGGTTTCGGCGCACACCGTCGCGAGCACGCCGGCGAAGAGGCCCAGCGCCAGGAATTCGCTCCACAATCCCTTCGCGAGATACGCGCGTTGCGCGCCCAAAGTACGCAGCAGCACCGCCTCCTGCCGGCGCGCGTCGAGGCTCGCCAGCAGGGTGGCGACGACGACCGCCATGCCGGCGGCGAGCAGGAAGCCCAGCAGCAGCTGGATCGCCGCGACGATCTGCGCGAACACGCGCTCGATGTTCGCGATCAGCTTGTCGAGCGCGAGCAGGGTCACGCCGGGGAAGGCGCGCACCAACGCCGGCAGCACCGTGGTCGCGTCCGGCGGAACGTAGACGCTGGCGATCGCGCTCGCCGGCAGTGCGTCGAGCGCACCGGGCGCGAAGATGACGAAGAAATTCGGCTGCATCGATTCCCACTTCACGCTGCGGATGCTCGTGATGCGCCCTTCGACGATCTGGTCGCCCGACTCGAAGCCGAGCGTGTCGCCGAGCGCGAGATTCAGGCGCTCGGCCAGGTTTGCTTCCACCGAGATTTCTGCGCCGCGCCGCGCCCCGTGCCAGCGCCCGGCCACGATCGCATTATTGGCGGGCAGGCTGGCGGTCCAGGTGAGGTTGAGCTCGCGCCGCAGGGTGTTGTCTTCGCGCGCCTCGGGCGGCAGCGCGTCGGCGACGGGCACGCCGTTCTTCGTCACCAGTCGCCCGCGCACCATGGGGTAGATCTCGGACGCAGCGAGCCGATGTCTGGCAAGGAAATCGGCAACCGCCTGCTGCTGATGCGGCGCGATGTTCACCAGGAAATGATTCGGCGCATTTTCCGGTAGCTGCTGGCGCCAGCCGTCGATCAGGTCGCCCTCCACCAGGGCGAGCAGGGCAACGAGAAACAGCGCCAAGGTGAAGGCGCCGAGCTGCAACATGCTGTCGAAGCGGTGGCGCAGCATCTGCGCCAGGCCGAAGCGCAGCGGGCCGTAGCTGAGTTTCTGCACGCCGCGCCCGGCCATCAGCGCCAGTCGCGCCAGGCCCGCCA
>DYFW01000221.1 GCA_020725005.1 Thiobacillus denitrificans | reverse complement strand
GGCACCATCACCCTGGAAACCACCAGCGGGGCGATCAGCCAACCCGCCTACGGCATGGGGGCAATCATCCAGGGGCCGAAGCTCGTCTTCAAGTCGGCCGGCGGCATTTACGGCACCGGGCCGACGAACAGCACTTCCCTGATGTTCATGACGAGCAACCTGGATGTGTCGAACGCATCCGGCGAGGTGAACATGTACGGCGGCAGCGCCATCAGCTTCCAGGATGTGAACTCGGACGGCTACGCGCTCAAGCTGGACGGCACGACCAATGCCGGGTTCTCCACCAACATGTCCACCAACAGCATCACCATCCCGTCCACCGCGAGCGGGAACGTTTCCCTCGGCAGTTCCAATCTCAAGCTGCAAGCCGACTCGGCCGCCAGCATCAACATCTCGCAGCCACTCGCTACAGGCGGATCTTTGTCCTTTGGTACCGGCCTCCTCAACATCGCCTCGAACCTCACCGCGAAGAACGTCGAGTTCAACAACACGAACGGCATCGGCGGCGCCGGCATGGTCACCGCCAACGGCACGGCGGCATCGGATGGCATCGCCTTCCGCTATACAAGCGGCGCAATACTCCTGGCGTCCAGCGGTGGGGTTCCGATCAACACCACGGACATCGGCAGCAGATTTGTCGCCAACTACTACGAATTCGACGCGGGTGGCGGTTCGATATCGATTTCCAACGACATCCTGCTGCCCACCGCGACGACGCTGCTTTCTTTCGAGGGCAACACCATCAACATCAATGCCAGCGTGAGCGGCAAGAGCGTGATGTTCATGGCCGACAATGTCAGCTTCTCGGGCACGCCGACGCTCACATCCGGCACCCTCGGGTCGGTGGCGTTTGCCCCCTACACGATTTCGCGGCCGATCGTCATCGCCGCCACCGACCCGACCAACAGCCTCTGGCTCACGGCCGCCGACCTGAACAACAAGGTCGTCGGCAACCTGCAGCTTGGCATGACCGATTCCACCGGCACCGGCGCCCTGAACAGCGGCGCCATCACCATCGGCACCGCGCTGACCGGCAATAGCGCGACGTTCAAGAACCTCGCCCTGGCGACCTCCGGCAACATCATCCAGAGCGGCGTGCCCATCGCACTGCCCTCGGGCACCGACTCCGGCGGTCTGAAAATTGTCGGCGGTGGCGGCGGCGTCACCCTCACCGACAGCGGCAACTCGGTGGATTACCTCACAGCCAGGATGGTGGGGGGCAATCTTTCCTTCAACAACAACAAGACCCTGAGCGTTGGCGAGATCAAGACGGTCAGTGGCGACGTGCTGCTATCGACCTCGATGGGCGACATCAATGTCGTCCCGCCCGGCATCGACGCCTGCTACGGCATGACGGCCGACTGCGGTGGCATTGTCACCCTCAACGCCCAAGGGTCGATTTCCGCCCCGCTCATCCGCGCGGTCGAGGTGAACCTCCTCACATCGACCGGCGATGTCGTCGATGCCGACGGCAGCGCAAACAACATCGTCTCCGGAAATGACGGCGGCAGCGTGTTGCTCAATTACCAAGTGGCGGGCAACATCTCCCTCGACGCCTGGGGCGCGACCATCGTCAACACTCCCTCGCCTTCCACGGCCGGCGGTACGACCGACATCCGCCTGACCCAGCCTCCCGTCGCACCGCCGCCGCCCCCCCCGCCTCCACCACCAACCATCGACGCCTGTGTCGCCGACCCGTCGCTGGCCGGCTGCTCGACGGTGCTGCCGACCCTCGACGCCTGCATCGCCAACCCGGCGGCGGCCGGCTGCTCGGCCGTGCTGCCCACCATCGACGCCTGCGTCACCAATCCGGCCGCCCCGGGCTGCTCCACCGTGCTGCCGACCATCGACGCCTGTATCGCCAACCCGGCGGCGGCCGGCTGCTCGGCCGTGCTGCCCACCATCGACGCCTGCGTCACCAATCCGGCCGCCCCTGGCTGCTCCACGGTCCTGCCCACGCTCAATGCCTGCGTGGCCAACCCTGGCGCTCCCGGCTGCTCGGTGGTCCTGCCCACCGTTTCCGCCTGCGTGACCAATCCGTCTGCCCCGGGTTGCTCCGCCGTGCTGCCAACGATCAATGCCTGCGTTAGCAATCCGTCCGCCCCGGGCTGTTCCGTCGTCCTGCCGACCCTCGACGCCTGCGTGACCAATCCCACGGCGGTGGGCTGCTCCGCCGTGCTGCCGACGATCAACGCCTGTGTGAGCAACCCGTCCGCCCCGGGCTGCGCCGTCGTCCTCCCGACCCTGGACGCCTGCGTGGCCAATCCCACCGCCGCGGGCTGCGGCGCGGTGCTCCCCAGCCTGGATGCCTGCGTGACCAACCCGGGGGCCATCGGCTGTGGCGTGGTGCTGCCGCCCCTCGCCACCTGCACGGCGGCGCCCTCGACGCCGGGCTGCTCGGCGGTGCTGCCGCCTCCAACGCTGCCGACCAACCAGCAGCTCGCCTGCCTGACCGACCCTGCCGCCTGCGTCCCGGGCGGTCCCCAGGACAGCGGCGCGGCCCAGCCCATCATCCAGCAGGTGCAATCCTCCGAGCAACAACTGGTGCTCAACAGCCAGACCGGTCAGTCGAGTTCCGGCCGGCCCGATCTCACACTCGGCTCGGGCGGTGGCGGCGGCGGCGGTTCGTCCGGCACGCCTGGCTCGCCCTCCGGCACCGGCCAGTCTTCTTCCGGCGAAGGCGAGGGCGAGGGCGAGCAAACCGGCCAGAACACCCCGAACAATCAACAGGGA
>DYFW01000026.1:29007-30160 GCA_020725005.1 Thiobacillus denitrificans | reverse complement strand
GGCGTGTTCGCCAATGGCGGCTACGGCGTCAACCCCTATCTCATCGACAAGGTGTACGACAAGGACGGCCGCCTCTTGATGCAGGCCCAGCCCCAGCATGCCGGCAGCACGGCGCCGCGCGTGATCGACCCACGCAACGCCTGGCTCATGACCAGCATGATGCAGGATGTGACCCGCAGCGGCACCGCGGCGCGCGCGGGCCAGCTGGGCCGCAGCGACATCGCCGGCAAGACCGGCACCACCAACGATGCGCGCGATACCTGGTTCGCCGGCTACACTCCCGACCTGGTGGCGATCTCGTGGATGGGCTTCGACCAGCCGCGCTCGCTCGGCCGCCGCGAGACCGGCGGCCAGGCCGCGTTGCCGATCTGGATCAATTTCATGAGCGTCGCGCTCAGGGACAAGCCCCAGCGCGGCTGGCCCATGCCGCCCGGCATCGTCAGCGTGCGCATCGATCCGGCGACCGGCACCCGGCTGCAGGATGGCCCGCTCGACGGCTTGCTGGACGATCTGCTGGGCGACGGCACGCCGGGCATGGTCGAATATTTCTACCAGGAATACCCGCCGCCCGACCGCGTCTCGCCGGGCTGGGAAACGTCGGCCGACGACCCGCTCGCCGCGCCGCCGGGTCAGTCGCAATGAAACACCAGGACATGCGCCGCCGCATCGCCCACGCGGCGGCGCGCATTCTGGCCGAGGACGGCAGCCTCGACTACGGCAGCGCCAAGCGCAAGGCGGCACGCCAGCTCGGCGCTCCCGGCAGCGGCAGCCTGCCCGACAACCAGGAAATCGAAGAGGCGCTGCGCAGCTATCAGGCGCTGTACCAGGCCGACGCGACGCGCGAGCGCCTGACCCGGCTGCGCCAGCTCGCGATCGAATACATGGAGCGACTTGCCGATTTCGATCCCCACCTCACCGGTCCGGTGCTGAACGGCACCGCCGCGCGCCATGCCGGCGTCCAGCTGCAGCTCTTCACCGACCGCCAGAAGGAAGTTGAATTCCTGCTGATGGAAATGGGCATCCCGTACCAGAGCGGGGAATACCGTCCGGCGGAGACACCCTCACGGGTCTGTCCGCGCTTCGTCATCGACGACCCGCGCGCCAGTATCGACGTGACGGTGTTTCCCGCCACCGAACTGCGCGGCATGAAGCG
>DYFW01000026.1:2066-28907 GCA_020725005.1 Thiobacillus denitrificans | reverse complement strand
CGCCTTCCTGCTGGCATTCGGGCTCGCGCTGATCGGCGTCCTGGCGAGCCGCGCCTTCTTTTCCAGCTGGACGCGCGCCGGCATGCTGAAAACCCGCGCCCTGGTCATCGGCACCGGCAGCCGCGCCGCGCAGATCGAGGCGCTGCTCGCCAAGCGCGGCCAGATGAGCAACACCCACGTGGTCGGCTACGTCCCCATGGGCGGCAGTCATCATTTCGTCGATCATGCCCGCATTCTCGACACCGGCGAGTCCCTGCCCCAGCTCGCCGCGCGGCTGCAGATCGGCGAGCTCATCCTCGCCGTGCGCGACCGCCGCGGCGGCGGCCTGCCGGTGCAGGAACTGCTCGAATGCAAGTTGCGCGGCGTCCGCATCACCGAGCTGTCGAGCTTTTTCGAGCGCGAGAACGGCCACCTGCAGCTCGACTCGATGAACGCGAGCTGGATGATCCTCGCCGAGGGTTTCCACCAGGGCATCGTGCGCGACACCATCAAGCGCCTGTTCGACCTCGTGGTGAGTTCGGTCATGCTGACGGCCACCCTGCCGATCATGCTGTTCACTGCCTTGCTGATCAAGCTCGAGAGCCCCGGCCCGGTGCTCTACCGCCAGGAACGCATCGGCCAGGGCGGACGCCCCTTCACCATTCTCAAGTTCCGCAGCATGTGCGTCGACGCTGAGAAGGACGGCCGGCCACGCTGGGCCGGGCAAAACGACAGCCGCGTCACGCTCACCGGCCGCTTCATCCGCCGTACCCGCATCGACGAACTGCCGCAGATCTTCAATGTGTTTTTCGGCGACATGAGCTTCGTCGGCCCGCGCCCGGAACGCCCCTATTTCGTGCAGGACCTGACCCAGAAGATCCCCTATTACGGCGTGCGCCACACGGTGAAGCCCGGCATCACCGGCTGGGCGCAGGTACGCTACCCCTACGGCGCCACCGACGAGGACGCCATGCACAAGCTGCAGTACGACCTTTATTACGTCAAGAACCACAGCCTCTTTCTCGACCTCATGATCCTGTTCCAGACCGCGCAGGTGGTGATCTGGGGCAAGGGCGCGCGCTGACCGGCGACCATGCCCGACACCCTGATCCTCATCGCCACCGTGGGTTACGGCCTGGCGACACTCGCCTATCTCGGGCTGACGGGACTCATCGTCGCCGGCTGGCGCCGCCGTCCGCAGGGCCGCCTGCTCGTACTCGCCATCGCCTTGAGCGGCATGTGGGGCGCGATCTCGGCACTCGCCGCGTGGGAACATGCGGCCGGGCCGCGCCTCGGGCTCGTCGCCGAAGTGGCGCGCGACGGCGCCTGGCTCGGCCTGCTGCTGTACATCCTGCAACTGCGGCTGCCGGCGGGCAGCGCGCTGCCGGCGCCGCTGCGGCTCATCCGCGCACTCGCGGCGATCCTGGCCGGTGGTCTGTTCATCGCGTACCTGCTGCCCTGGCTCGCGCCCGAGCTGCCCCGGCTCGCCGGCTGGGCGGGCAACCTCGGTTTCGTGCTGCTCAGCGTGGCCGGGCTCGTGCTGGTCGAGCAGGTCTATCGCAGCACCCGGCCGGAAGACCGCTGGGCGATCAAGTTCCTCTGCCTCGGGCTCGGCGGGCTGTTCGCCTACGATCTCTATCTCTACGCCAATGTCGCGTTGTTCAACGTCATGGACGCGCATGCCTGGGCGGCGCGCGGCTACGCCGCCGCGCTGGTAGCCCCGCTGATCGCCGTGTCGGCGGCGCGCAACCCGGCGTGGGCGGCCCCCGTCGGCGTCTCGCGCAGCATGGCCTTCCATACCGCGAGCCTGCTGGGCGCGGGCCTGTATCTGCTCGCGATGGCCGGCGCCGGCTACTACCTCCGGCTGTTCGGCGGCGAATGGGGCGACGTGGTGTTGACCGTGTTCGTCTTCGCCGCCGTGCTGGGACTCGCGCTGCTGATGTTTTCCGGTACCTTGCGCGCACGCCTGCGCGTGTTCCTGTCCAAGCATTTCTTCAGCTACCGCTACGACTACCGTGAAGAATGGCTGAAATTCACCCGCACGCTGTCCGAAGGCGAATCCGGCACGCGTCTGTGCGAGCGCGCGGTCGAAGCACTCGGCCGGCTGGTCGAGAGCCCTGCCGGCGCGCTGTGGCTCAACGAGGGTCAGGCGGGCTTCCAGCGCGCGGGCTACTGGAACTGGCGCGACCTGGAGGGCGCCGAGCCGCCCGATTCACCCTTCCTCGCCTGGCTCGCCGACAAGCAAT
This sequence comes from Thiobacillus denitrificans, assembly GCA_020725005.1. Taxonomy (GTDB): domain Bacteria; phylum Pseudomonadota; class Gammaproteobacteria; order Burkholderiales; family Thiobacillaceae; genus Thiobacillus; species Thiobacillus denitrificans_G. The sequence continues at coordinate 26,682 of DYFW01000026.1, read as the reverse complement.
GGGTGGTCGATCTCGACGAACTGAAGGCCCGCCGGGACCTCTACGGCGACCTCGACCTGCCGCCGTGGATCCGCGACGCGGACGACGCCTGGCTGGTGGTGCCGCTGATGCTGCACGAGGAACTCATCGGCTTCGTCGTGCTGAAACACTCGCTCGGCAAGCTTGCCTTCAACTGGGAAGTCAGCGACCTGCTGAAGGTCGCCTCGCGCCAGGCCGCCGCGCACCTGGCCCAGATGCGCGCGTCCAACCAGCTCATCGTCGCGCGCCAGTTCGAGTCGTTCAACCGCACCACCACCTTCGTCATCCACGACCTGAAGAACCTCGTCGCCCAGCTCTCGCTGCTGCTCGCCAACGCCGAGAGGCACAAGCACAATCCCGAGTTCCAGGCCGACATGCTGGCGACCGTGGAAAGCGCGGTCGCCCGCATGAACAAGGTGCTGGCGCAGCTGCGGCGCGGCAGCGACGCCGCGCCGGCGCAGTCGGTCGCGGTCGCCGACGTGCTTGCTGACGCCGCCGCCAGCAAGCAGGCGTTCAAGCTGCGCCCCGCGCTCGACCTGCCGCCACCATCGCTGAAAATCCGCGCCGAGCGCGAAAGGCTCACGCGCGCGATCGGCCATCTGCTGCAGAACGCGCTCGAAGCGACCCCCGCGGACGGTCGTGTCAGCCTGCGCGGATACGCGGAAAACGGCCGCGCGATCATCGAGATCGCCGACACCGGCAGCGGCATGGACGAGGAATTCATCCGCACGCGGCTCTTCGCGCCCTTCGATTCGACCAAGGGCGCCGGCATGGGCATCGGCGCCTACGAATGCCGCGAGACCATCCGCATGCTGGGCGGCAGCCTCGACGTCGACAGCACGCCGGGGCGCGGCACGCGGTTTCGCATCAGCCTGCCGCTGGACGATAATGACAGCGCTGGAGGAGACGCTGCATGAGCGACGCCAAACCAATCATCCTGTTGGTCGAGGACGACCCCGGGCTGCAGAAGCAGCTCAAGTGGAGCCTCGCCGACTACGAAATCGTCATCGCCGACGACCGCGACAGCGCGATCGCGCAACTGCGCCGACACGAGCCGCCGGTGGTGCTGCTCGACCTCGGTCTGCCGCCCGACGCCGACGGGGCCAGCGAAGGACTGGCCACCCTGCAGCAGATCCTCACGCTCGCGCCGGCGACGAAGGTCATCGTCGTCACCGGCAATCTCGACCGTGCCAACGCGGTGAAGGCGATCCAGCTCGGCGCCTACGACTTCTTCCAGAAGCCCTTCGACCCCGACGTGCTGGCGCTGATGATCTCGCGCGCGCTGCACGTGCATGCGCTCGAGCGCGAGAACCGCCAGCTCGCCGCGCGCCAGCCGGCCTCCCCGCTCGCCGGCCTCATCACCTGCAGCGAGCCCATGCTCAAGGTCTGCCGCACCGTCGAGAAGGTCGCGCCGGCCAACGCCACCGTGCTGCTCTTGGGCGAATCGGGCACCGGCAAGGAGGTGCTCGCGCGCGGCATCCACGAGTTGTCGCCACGCGCCGGCAAGCGCTTCGTCGCCATCAACTGCGCCGCGATCCCCGACACCCTGCTCGAATCCGAACTCTTCGGCTATGAGAAGGGGGCTTTCACCGGCGCCGCCAAGCAGACCATCGGCAAGATCGAATACGCCAGCGAGGGCACGCTCTTTCTCGACGAAATCGGCGACCTGCCGATGCCCTTGCAGGCCAAGCTGCTGCGCTTCTTGCAGGAACGTGTGATCGAGCGCCTCGGCGGACGCGGCGAAATCGCGGTCGACGTGCGCGTGGTGTGCGCGACCCACCGCGACCTCGCCGGCATGATCCGCGACGGCAGCTTCCGCGAGGACCTCTACTACCGCCTGTCGGAAATCACCATCAAGATCCCGCCGCTGCGCGAGCGCCCCGGCGACGCCGTGCTGCTGGCGCAGGCCTTCCTCGAACGCAACGCGCGCGAACTCGGCCGTGCGATCCGCGGCTTCACCGCCGACGCGCTCGCCGCCCTCGAGGCGCACGCCTGGCCGGGCAACGTGCGCGAAATGGAAAACCTCATCAAGCGCGCCGCGATCATGGCCGACGGCAACCAGATCACCGCCGACGACCTCGGGCTGGACGCCGCTGCCGGCATCGAAGCGCAGCCGCTCAACCTCAGGCAGGCGCGCGAAAACGCCGAGCGCCAAGCGGTCGCCCGCGCCCTTGCCCAGAGCAAGGGCAGCGTCGCGCAGGCCGCCGAGCTGCTTGGCGTCACCCGGCCGACGCTGTACGACCTGATGGCGAAGATCGGGCTGAAATAGCCCGGCCGTTCGCGTGGTTTACAATCATTCACGATTCGGGAGACCCTTCATGCTGCCTCGCCCACTGCCCCATCGACGGCTGCTGGCCCTCGTGCTCTGCGCCTCGCTTGCCGCGTGCGGCGGCGAATCCAGCGAGACCCTGGTGAAGCAGGCCCAACAAAGCCTCACCACCGGCGACCGCAAGGCCGCCATCATCCAGCTGAAGAGCGCGATCCAGGAAGACGCGAAGAACGCCGAGGCGCGCTTCGCGCTCGGCAAGCTCTACGTCGACATGGGGGACGGCGCCTCGGCGGAAAAGGAACTGCGCCGCGCCCTCGAACTCGGCCTCGCACGGGAGCGGGCGCTCGTCCCGCTGGGTCACGCCCTGCTGCTGCAACGCGAGTTCGACAAGCTGCTCGAGGAAATTCCCTCGAAGCCAGACGGCCAGCCCGCCGAGGTCGCCGCCCTGCTGGCGCTGCGCGCCGAGGCCCAGCTCGGCCGCCGTCACCTCGACGACGCCGCGCTGAGTTACGAAGCAGCGCGCCGTCTCGACCCGACTTCCGTCGAAGCGCTGCGCGGTCTCGCCCTGGTCGCGCTCGCCCGTCAACAGCCGGACACCGCGATGGCGCTGGCGAACGAAGCCATCGAGAAATCCCCTGCCCGACACGAGCCCTGGCTGCTCAAGGCCGACCTGCTCAACGCCGACGGCAAGAACGACGAGGCGATCCGGGCCTACCAGGAAGCGCTCAAGCGCAAGCCGGACGACTTGGTCAGCCATCTCTCCCTGGCCACGCTGTACGTGCGAACCAAGCAGTTCGACGCGGCACAGCGCGAAATCGACGCCACCCACAAGATCGAACCCGGCGCGCTGCAGCTGCGCCTGGTCCGCGGGCAGCTCTACTTCGCGCAGCAGAATTTCACGGCGGCCCGCGACCAGCTGCAGCAGGTGCTGAAGGTCGCGCCCAATCTCGGCCAGGCGGTCCTGCTGATGGGCGCGACCCAGTATGCCCTCGGCGCATTCGAGCAGGCCGAAACGCATCTCGCCACCTTCCTCGACGCGGTGCCCGGCAGCGTGTATGCGCGCACCCTGCTGGCCTCGGTCTACCTCAAGACCCGCCGCCCCGACCGGGCGCTCGATACGCTGCGGCCGTTGCTGACGGCCGAGCCGCCCAACCCGGCGGCGCTGGCGCTGGCCGGCGAAGCCCATATGCAGCGCAGGGAACCGGCACGCGCCGCCGAATACCTCGAGAAAGCCGCCAAGGTGGCGCCGCAGGCCGCAGGCGTGCGCACCGAACTCGCCCTGAGCCGCCTCGCCGCCGGCGACATCGACCGCGGCATGGTCGAACTCGAGGCCGCCGCCGGGCTCGCCGGCAGCCCGGCGCAGACCGACCTGGCGCTGATCACCGCCTATCTCGCGCGGCGTGAATTCGACAAGGCGCTCGGCGCCATCGCCGTCCTCGAAAAGAAGGACCCAAAAAACCCGCTCGTGCACAACCTTCGCGGCGGCGCCCACCTGGGCAAGAACGACGTTCCCGCCGCGCGCCGGGCGTTCGAGCAGGCGCTGGCCCTGGATGCCGCCTACTACCCTGCCGCCGTCAACCTCGCCCAGCTCGACTTGCGCGACAAGAACCCGAAGGCCGCGCGCGCGCGCTTCGAGGGCGTGCTCGCCGCCGACAAGACGAGCGTGCCGGCCATGATGGGGCTCGCCACCCTGGAGCGCGCCGCCGGCAACGAGCGGGCCATGCTCGACTGGATCAACCGGGCCGCCGCCGCCGACCCCAAGGCGCTGGCGCCGCGCGGCGCGCTGGTGCACTACCACCTCGGCAAGAACGCGCCCGCCCAGGCGCTCGCGGTCGCGCGCGAGGCCCAGACCGCGAACCCGGCCGCGCCCGAGGCGATGGAGCTGCTCGGCATCGCCCAGCTCGCCGCGGGCGAAAAGGACAACGCCGTCGTCACCTTCACCAAGCTGGCCGAAATGGCGCCGCGCGCGCCCGGCGTCCAGGTGCGCCTCGCCGCCGCCCAGGCGACGAAAGGCAACCTCGCAGACGCGCGCCGCGCCTACGCGCGTGCGCTCGAACTCGATCCCGACCTGGCCGACGCCCACGTCGGCCTGATCCAGCTCGACCTCAAGGAACAGCTCGGCGCGGACGCCCTGCGCCGGGCGCGCCAGCTGCAGGCCCGCCAGCCCAGGTCGCCGCTCGGCCATATTCTCGAAGGCGACATCCTCGCAAGCCAGAAGGATTACGCGGGTGCCGCGGCTGCGTACCTGCGCGCCTTCGACCTCGACAAGACCACGCCCACCCTGATCAAGCTGCACGCCAGCCTGCATGCCGCCGGCCAGGGGGCGGACGCCGAGACCCGGGCCGCGCAATGGCTGAAGGCGCGGCCGCAGGACCACGCCCTGCGCGGCTACCTCGCCGACCACTATCTCAAGGCCGGGCAGAACCAGGCGGCGATCAGCCAGTACCAGGCGATCGTGCAGACAGCGCCGGACAATGTCCTCGCGCTCAACAACCTCGCCTGGCTGTACCAGCAGGAAAAGGACCCGCGCGCGCTCGCCACCGCGGAACGTGCCTACAAGCTCAGCCCCGAGGCGCCCAGCATCGCCGACACCCTGGGCTGGATCCAGGTGCAGCAGGGTGACGCCAAGCGCGGCCTTGCCCTGCTGCAGCAGGCGTACGCCAAGACGCCGCAGCACCCGGGCATCCACTACCATCTTGCAGCGGCGCTGGCCAAGACCGGCGAGCGCGCCAGGGCGCGCACCGAGCTCGACCGCCTGCTCGCGCGTGGCACCCCGTTCCCGGAAGAACCGGACGCGCGCGCGCTGTTCGAGCAGCTGAAGCGCTGACGCCGGGCCGCCGCCACTGGCCCTACCGCCCGACCACGCTGGATTATTGATGGGAATTCAAGAAGTTGAATTTCCCATCAATAATGAGCCGAGGTTCGATTGTTATTGATCCTAAACTCGGCGCGGCTTTCCATGTATGTGTCCAGTATTTGGGTGTTGGCTGTACTTCAAGTTCGAAAGTTTCGGATCAATAACAGGAGTCAAGCATGTCACCTCGTCCCTTCGTACTGACCCTCGTCCTCGCCGCCGCCCTCACCACCGGCTGCGACCGTTTCCAGTCGGCCGAAAGCCTTTACGAGGCGGGTCGGGCGGCCTTCGACCAGGGCGACTACGCCGCCGCCGTGCTGCAGTTGAAATCCGCCGTGCAGAAGAATCCCGATCTCGCTTCGGCGCGCTATCTCCTGGGCGTTACCCACAACGCGCTGGGCAAATACGCCGACGCGGAAAAGGAGATCAAGCGCGCGATCGCACTGGGTTACGACCTCGCCGAGGGCAACGCTGCGCTGGCCCTGGCGCTGCTCGGGCAGGGCGAATACGACCAGGTGCTCACCGACGTCAGCATTCCCGCCCACGCCAAGCCCGAAGCCCGGGCCCGGCTGATCGCGCTGAAGGGCATGGCCCGGCTCGGCAAGAACGACCATGATGGCGCCGCGGACGCCTTCGAAGAAGCACGCAAGCTCGTCCCCAACCAGCCCGACGCGCTCGTCGGCCAGGGCTGGCTCGCCGCGCAGACGGGCAAGCACGACGAAGCGCTCGCGCTCACCGAGGCCGCGCTCGCCGCCGACCCGCGCCACAAGGAAGCGGGGCTGCTCAAGGCGGCCCTGCTGCGCGGCAGCGGCAAGACCGCCGACGCCGTCGCCGCCTACCAGGCCGTGCTGGCAATCGACCCGCGCGAAGTACGCGCGCATAGCGGCCTCGTCTCGCTCTACCTCGCCGAGAAGAACTTCGCCAAAGCCCGCGAGCAGGTCGATCGCTCGCGCAAGCAACTTCCGGACAACCTGGTCATCCGCTTCCTCGACGGCCAGGTCAGCCTGCGCGAACTCAAATTCGCCGCGGCACGCGATGCCGCGCAGGAGGTGCTCAAGGCCGCGCCCCAGTTCCTGCCCGCACAATACCTGCTCGGCCTCGCCAACCTCGCCCTGGGCGCCCACGAGCTGGCTGCGCAGAACCTGCGCGCCGTCGTCCGCCAGAGCCCCGGCACCGCCCACGCCCGCGCCATGCTCGCCAGCGCCGAACTGAGCCTCGGCGACCCGCAACGCGCGCTCGACGCCCTCAAGCCCGCGCTCGACGCCGGCGCCACGGCGCCGACCTTGCTGTCGATGGCGGGGCACGTCTACCTCGCGCTCGGCCAGCCCGCCAAGTCGGCGGAGTATTTCGAGGCGGCGCTCAAGGCCCGCGAATCCGCCGCGCCGGTGGCCGGCCTTGCGCTCGCCCGCCAGGGCGGCGCCGGCGAGCAGGGGCTCACCGACCTGCAGGCGGTCGCGGTGCCCGAACCCGCCGCGACGCCGTCCGATTTCGCCCTCATCGCCGCCTACGTGCGGCAGGGCAAGTTCGACCAGGCGCTCACCGCCATCGACCGGCTGGCGCAGAAAACCCCCGGCCGCCCCGAGCCCGCCTACCTGCGCGCGACTCTGCACGTCGGCAAGGGCGAATTCGCTCTCGCGCGCAAGCACTACGAAAACGCCGCCAGCATCGACCCTGGCTACGTCCCCGCGGCGGTGGCGCTGGCCAACCTCGACTTGCGCGACGGCAACCGCGCGGCGGCGAAAAAGCGCTACGAGACCGTGCTGACCAGGAACAAGGACAACCTCACCGCGCTCCTGAGCCTGGCCTCGATCGCCTCGCAGGAAAAAAATGAAGCGGACATGCTGAAACTCCTCGAGCGCGCCGCGAAGGCCCACCCGCAGGCGCTCGAACCGGCGCAGATCCAGGTGCAGGCGTATCTGGCCAAGCGTGATTTCGAGCGCGCGCTGGCAATCGCGGAGCGCTTCCACAAGGCCAACCCCGATTCCAACCCGGCGCTGGAAATGCTCGCGCAGGTCCACCAGGCCGCCGGCAACAAGGACAAGGCGCTCGCCGCCTACAAGCAGCTGGCGCAGCGGGTGCCGAATTCGCCGCCGGTGCAGTTGCAGCTGGCGCGGGCGCAGCAGGCCGCGGGCCACGCCGACCAGGCGCGCGACGCGATCAACTCCGCACTGAGCCTGCAGCCGGCCAATCCCGAGGCGCTGCGCGCGCTGTTCCTGCTCGACGCCGAGACCCGCGGCTACGAGGAGGCGAAAAAGACCGCCCGGCGCATCCAGCAGGATCACCCCAAATCCCCCCTGGGCTTCATGCTGCAGGGCGACGCGGAAATGGTGCTCAAGCAGTTCGGCCCGGCGATCAAGAGCTACGAGGCCGCCGCCGCGCGCGGCGCCAGCACGCAGACCGCGGTGCGACTGCACCAGGCCTACCTGTCGGCCGGCCAGCGCGCCCAGGGTGAAGCGAAAATCAACGCCTGGCTGAAGCAGAACCCCAACGACCTCGACACCCGCTTCTATCTCGCGCAGCTCTACCTGGGCATGGGGCAGGACAAGCAGGCGATCGAACAGTACGAATTCCTGGTCAAGGCGCGGCCGCAGCATGCCGTCGCGTGGAACAACCTCGCCTGGCTCTATTTCAAGGCCGGCGACCCCCGCTCGGTGGGCGCGGGCGAACAGGCCTACAAGCTGCGCCCCGAGGAAGCCGGCATCATCGACACCTACGGCTGGATGCTGGTGCAGCAGGGCGACCTCGCGCGCGGCCTGCCGCTGCTGGAAAAGGCCCACACCCGCGCCAGAAACAATCCGGAAATCCAGTACCACTACGCCGCCGCCCTGATGAAAGCCGGCAACAAGGCCAAGGCCAAACCGCTGCTCGAGCAACTGGTCAAGGGCAAGCCCTTTCCACAGATGGACGACGCGAAGCGCCTGCTCGCGCAACCGTAGCCGCGCCCTGCGCCTTCGGCCCCGGAGCGGCTATACTCGCCGCTGGTTTTCGCCCGCCGAGGGGAGCATGCCCGGTTTGCCGCGTGTCCTGTTCTTTGCCGAATCCGTCACCCTCGCGCATCTGGCGCGGCCGCTGGTGCTGGCGCAGGCCCTGCGCGGCACGTTCGAGCTTGCGCTGGCGTGCGCGCCAGCCTACCGCGAGTTCGCTGCCGACAGCGGCGTCGAGTTGCTGCCGCTCGACAGCATCCCCCCCGCCGAATTCCGCCGCGCCGTCGAGCGCGGCGCGCGCTTCTACGATCTCCCCGTGCTGCGCCGCTACACCGCGAGCGATCTCGTGGCCATCGAGCGCTTCCGGCCCGACGTCGTCGTCGGCGATTTCCGCCCCAGCCTCGCCGTCAGCGCGCGCCGCGCCGGCGTGCCGCTCGTCGCCCTCTTGAACGCCCACTGGAGCCCAGGCTATCGTCACGCCGACTACCCCATGCCGGTGCTGCCGATCACCCGCCTCATCGGCCCGCGGCTGTTCTCCCCCGTGTTCGCGCTCGCCCGCAAGGCTGCGATCGCCCACTTTGCGCAGCCGTTCGATCAACTCAGGTGCGAGCACGGCCTGCCGACACTGGGCGGCGACCTGCGGCGCCACTACGCCGACGCCGACGCCGTCGCCTACCCCGACATCCCCGAGCTCTACCCGGTCGACCCCCTGCCCGCGCGCCACGCCTACCTCGGCCCGGTGCTGTGGGAGCCGCCGACGCCGCTGCCGGACTGGTGGGGCGATCTCGGCGACGCCCCCGTCCTCGGCTACGCCAGCCTCGGCAGTTCCGGCGAGCACGGCCTTTTGCCGCGCATCCTGCAAGTGCTGGGCGAACTCGACGGCGTCTCGCTCGTCGCCACCGCCGGCGCCGACGCCGGAATCGCCCCCGCCGCCAAGCTGCGCCTCGCCCGATATCTGCCCGGCAGCGCGGCCACCGCCCGCGCCCGCTTCGTGATCTGCAACGGCGGCAGCATGACGGTGCAGCAGGCGCTCTCGGCCGGCGTGCCGGTCATCGGCCTTTGCGGCAACATGGACCAGATGCTCAACATGGCGCCGGTGGCGGCGGCCGGCGCCGGCATCCTGCTGCGTGCAGACGCTGCGCCCGCCACGGCGATCCGCGCCGCCGTGCGGCGCGTGCTCGATGACCCGGCCTACCGGGAATCGGCGCAGGCGCTCGCCCCCCGCTTCGCCGGCCTCGACGCCCCGCGCCGCCTCGCCGGTCTGATCACGCCCCTGCTGCCGGGCGCGCACCCCTGACGGAGCCCCCATGCGCCAGATCACCCCCGCCCAGATCGCGACTTTCCTCGTCCTGCTCGCGCTCGCGCTCGCGCTCGGCGTCGCCACCACCTGGCTCGTGCTCGGCCGCGCGCCGCTCGGCGACTTCCGCGGCGTCGTGCTGGTCGCCGCCGGCGTCGTGTTCATCTACCTGTGGGCCTTCGCCATCTACCGCCTGTTCCTGCGCGTTTTTCCGCTGCAGGAGGGCGAACTGCCCGAAGGCTCGCGCGCCGAGTTCGCCGCCCAGGTCAACATCCTGTTCTACCTGATGCTGTTCAACAGCCTCATCCGCACCCACTTCCTGCCGGTGCCGCTGCTGCGCCTGGTGTACCAGGCGCTCGGCGCCAGGTTCGGCCGCAACAGCTACAGCGCCGGCGTGCTGCTCGACCCGCCGCTGGTCGAGATGGGGGACAACTGCATCATCGGCCACGACGCCGCGCTGTTCTGCCACGCCATCGAAGGCCGGCGCTTCGCGCTGGGCCGGATACGCCTGGGGCACAACGTCACCATCGGCGCCACCGCCGTCGTCATGTCCGACGTCAGCATCGGCGACGGCGCCATCGTCTCGGCCGGCGCGGTGGTCAGGAAAGGCACCCGCATCGGCGCGGGCGAGGTGTGGGGCGGCGTGCCGGCCAAGCGGCTGCGCCCGGGTCCGGACCAACCTGTCGAAGAAATTTACACTTCGCCGTGACCCCGCCCGGGCTATTTTTATCAAGTTATTGATCTTGTTTAATATTTTTTCATTGGCACGGTCAATGCTTCATTAGAGGCAAACCGGAAACCCCGGTAGATCTTTCGACCAAACGATTCTTCACGAAGGGGAACACCATGAGCAACAAAATCAAGCTTCTGACCGCCGCCGTCACCGCCGCCCTCGGCATGGGCTTCGCCGGCCAGGCCGCAGCGACCGTCTACGCGAGCTCCTCGCTGGAAATCACCAATCTCAATATCGCGTTCCTCGACGCGAACAATACGCCCGCCCTCACCGGCGTCACCGTCAACAGCTTCACCTTCACGCTGACCAACACTGCCTCGCTCAATGGCGTGCCCAGCATCTCCCTCGCCAGCTGCTCCGGCTCGCCCAGCTCGAACACCTGTGGCAGCACCAGCCCGATTCTCGATGCCGCCGCGGTCAATGCCAGCGGCAGCAGCGTGATCCGCACCAACAACCAGACCAGCGGGGACGGCACCTTCACCCACTTCGCGCTGGACAGCGGCAACTGGTCCAACTCCGACAGCGTGATCTACACGTCCGAACTGACCAACGGTTCGCCCACCCGTACCGACCAGATCGCGCAGACGAACATCACGACCGCCACCCAGGGCAGCGCCAATGCGCAGATCCAGTCGGTGACCGGCGTGACCCTGAGCTTCACCGTGTCGGACCCCGGCCCCTACAGCTTCAGTCTGGCTTTCGCTGCCGACAATGACATGATCGCCCAGATCCTGAACGACGACGGCAAGACCTTCTCGGCCCAGGCGGACACCCAACTGTCGGTCACCCTGAACCAGAACACCGGTGGCAATGCCTTCGTGCGCTGGGCGCCCAAGGGCACAACCGGGAACGACTGTATCAGCGTCGGCCTGACCTGCAGCGAGGTCAACGACTCCGAAGACCTCAACCTCAACGTCGGCACCACTGTGAACAACACGATGACGACCTACAGCTACGGTCCCAACGCCGAGGGCTCGGTTCCGTTCGGGATCCTCGTCACGGGTCTGGGACAGGGCACCTACACCCTCACCCTGAGCGCGCTGACCTCGGTTGCGGCCAACCGCGTGCCCGAGCCCGCAACGCTCGCCCTGCTGGGCGCCGGCCTTGCCGGTCTGGGTTTCGCCGGCCGTCGCCAGCGTAAGCAGGCTTAAGCCGCAGCAGCCCCCCTTCGTTCGAGCCGGGCTTCACGCCCGGCTTTTTATTGCGCTTCCCTGCCGGGCGTACGGCGGTTCGTGATTCAGCGATCGCGTGCCAGCGCTTCCACCGCGTCGGCCCCGGCCTCGCCGCCGCGCCAGCGCGCGAAGTGTCCGGCAAACGCCCGTGCACGCTCGTGGTAGCCCGGGTCGGTGAGCACCCGCCTGAGCGCCGCCACCACCACGCCCAAGCCGCGGGCCTTGACCTGCTTGAGCGTGAGCGCTTCGCCCAGGCCGAGCGCGCGGATGCGCTTGCCGCCGTAGTACTGCTCCTGGTGGGTGGCGACGACCACGCAGGGCAGGCCGTGGGCGAGCGCCTGGTACAAGGTGCCGTTGCCGCCGTGGCAGCACACCAGGGTGCAGTGCGGCAGCAGCGCGTCGGTGTTGACGTAACGTTCGAGGAACACGCCGGGCGGCACCGCCATGCCGGGGTCGGCGCCGGCCGCGCCGAGCGCGACGACGATCTGTACGCCCTCGGCGGCGAGCGTGCCGAGGTGGCCCAGCAGGTCTTCCAGCCCTTCGCTGCCGAGCGAGAGATACACGGTGGGCTTGGCCGGGTCGAGCCGGTCGAGGCAGGCGGGCGGCGGCAGGGTGTTGCGCCAGGTGAGCGGCCCGACGTAGCGCGCGTGCGCGGGCAGCACCCGCACCGGGCTGAATTCGGGGATGTCGGCGAGCAGCGAAATATCACCTTCCTCGTTTTCGTAACCGTAGCGGCGCGGCAGGCCGAGCCGTTTGCGGAGGCGCGCCAGCCCGCCCATGACGAGGCGGTCGTAGAAGAAATTCTCGCTCGCGTTTTCCAGCCGGTCGGCGAGCGCCACGCCGGGAAAGTGCTCGCCGAGCGTATTGCCGGGGCTGAAGAAGGGTAGCCGCCGGTAGGGGGTGAGGTGGACGTTGACGACGGCGGCGCAGGCAAGGCCCGCCTTTTCTGCCGAAGCGCGCGCGCTGGGGCGGTTGTCGAGCAGCAGGAGGTCGGGCCTTTCGGCCTCGTAGAGCGCGAGTTCGGCGCGGACGAACTGTTCGAGCTGGTCCTCGCGGTAGATCTCCCACAGCCTGCCCGAGCGCACCGCGCGCACCACCTGCTCGACCGGCATGTAGACGAGCTCGCGCGTCTCGAAGCCGTCCCAGCCCGCGACCGGGAGATACTTGCCGTGGCCGGCGAACACGATTTCATGGCCGCGCGCGCGCAGCACCTTGGCGATTTCGAGCAGCCTCGACACGTGGGCGAGCGCGTGGGCATTGGGGAGCGCTAGCAGCTTCATACGCGGGCAGTCCTGGACCTGTGCGGAACGCGCTGTGCCGAATGGTATCATCGACCGGGTTGGACCCACGCGTGCATTTTGGTCGCGTTGCCTGTTGCCCGTGCTGCTCATGCCATGACCAACTTCCTCATCGCCGCCCGCAATCTCCTCCGCAACCGCCGGCGCGCGGCGATCGCGCTGTTGACCATCGGCGGCGCGGCGATCGCGATGGTGCTCGCCGACGGCTTCGTGCAGTGGATCCTGTGGGCGATGCGCGAGGGCACGATCCAGTCGCAGACCGGCCACGTGCAGGTGGTGCGGCCGGGCTATTTCCAGTCCGGGGCCGCCGACCCGTTCGCCTTTGTGATTCCCCAGGCGCGGCCCGAACGCCAAGAAATCGAGACAACGCCCGGCGTGAAGGTCGTCGCGCCGCGCCTGAGCGTGACTGGTCTGGCAAGCCACGGCGAGACCTCGGTCGCCTTCATCGGCGAAGGCGTCGACCCGGCTAGGGAAAAAGACCTCAGCAAGGCCTTCCGCATCGTCGCGGGCAAGAACCTCGCCGGCGTCGACGCCCACGAAGTGATCCTCGGCCGCGGGCTGGCGCGGGCGCTGGGCGTGGAAGCCGGCGCGACGGTGGCGCTGCTCGCCAACACCCGAAGCGGCGGCATCAACGCGGTCGAGGCGCGGGTGGCGGGCATTTTCATCACCGGCAGCCAGGCCTACGACAACACCGCGTTGCGCCTGCCGCTAGGCCTAGCGCAGACGCTCACCCGCGCCGACGGTGCCCACGCCTGGCTGGTGCTGCTGGACGACACCGAACGCACCGACGCCACGCTGCGCGCGTTGCGCACACGCTACACGAAGGCGGCCGGTGAACTCGCATTCGTGCCCTGGTACGAGCGCGCCGACTTCTACAACAAGACCGTCGCGCTGTTCTCGCAGCAGATGGGCGTGCTGCGCGCGATCATCGCGGTGATCATCGTGCTGTCGATTTCCAACCTGCTGGTGATGAACGTGCTCGAGCGCACCGGCGAGATCGGCACCCTGCTCGCGATCGGCTTCAGGCGCCGGCGCGTGATGCAGCAGTTCGCCATCGAGGGCCTCGTGCTCGGCGTCATCGGCGGCGGCCTGGGGGTGGCGGCGGGCTTCGGCCTGGGCGAGCTGATTTCGGCGATCGGCATCCCCATGCCGCCGCCGCCCGGCATGGAGGAAGGCTACACGGGCGAGATCCGCGTCACCGCCGGCGTGCTGGCGCAGGCCTTCGCGATCGCCTTCGTCACCACTGCGACGGCCGGCCTGTATCCCGCCTGGAAGGCCTCGCGCCTGCAGGTGGTCGACGCCTTGCGGCATAACCTCTGACCATGCTCAAGCTCGCCTTCCGCAACATCTTCCGCAACCGCCTGCGCACCGGGCTCACGCTCGGCGCGATCGTCTGCGGCGTGGCCGCGATCATCGTCAGCGGCGGCTTCGTCGAGGACGTGTTCGTGCAGCTGCGCGAGTCGACCATCCACGCCCAGCTCGGCCACGTTCAGGTAGTGCGCGAGGGTTATTTCGAGGCCGGCAGCCGCGAGCCCAGCCGCTACCTGATGCAGGACCCGCAGACGGTCACGCGCGCGCTCGCCAGGCTGCCGCAGGTGCAGGACGTGATGACGCGTCTGAATTTCTCGGGGCTGGCCAACAACGGCCGCGCCGACCTCGCGATCGTCGGCGAGGGCGTCGAGCCGGGCAAGGAGGCACGCCTGGGGTCGGCGCTGAGCTTCGTCGCCGGGCGCAACCTGCGCGACGACGATACCTTCGGCGTGGTCGTCGGCGAGGGCGTGGCACAGGCGCTGAAACTCGAGCCCGGCAGCCCGCTCAATCTCACCGTCAACACCGCCGACGGCGCGCTCAATTCGCTCGAATTCGAGGTGGTGGGCGTGTTCCGCAGCTTCTCACGGGACTACGACGATCGCGCGGTGCGCATCCCGCAGCCGGCGGCGCAGGAATTGCTGTTCACCCCCGCGGTGCACAGCGTGGTGGTGCTGCTCGGCGACACGGCCGCCACCGACGGCGTGGTCGCGGCCGCGCGCCGGGCGCTCGCCGGCAGCGGCTACGAGGTGAAGCCCTGGCACGAACTCGCGGATTTCTACGAAAAGACCGTGGCGCTGTACCGCCGCCAGTTCGGCGCACTGCAGTTCATCGTGATGCTGATGCTGGTGATGAGCGTGGCGAGCACGGTCAACATGGTGGTGCACGAACGCACCGGCGAATTCGGCACCCTGCTCGCGCTGGGCCTGCGCCGGCGCCAGGTGTTCCAGATGGTGCTGCTCGAAAACACGCTGCTCGGCGTGATCGGTGCAGCGCTCGGGGTGGGGGTCGGGGTGGCGCTGGCGTGGCTCTTGAGCGCGGCGGGCCTGGACATGCCGCCGCCGCCGGGGTCGAACAGCGGCTACACGGCGACGATCCGCATCGTGCCGGGCGTGCTCGCCGCCGCCGCCATCACCGGCGCGCTCGCGGCGACGCTCGCCGCCCTCCTGCCGGGGCGGCGCGCCGCGAAGCTGCCGGTAGTCGACGCGCTGCGGCACAACGTCTGACGGCGTTCAACGGCTGAGCCGCTTGAGGTAATCCTTGGTGAAGATGCGGTCGGGCAGGTCGCGCATGACCATGTTGCTGTACTCCAGAACCGAGCGGTGCCCGGCCTTGAGCGCGTCGTCAATCACCAGCCGGGTGGGGCGCGTCTCGCCGCCCAGCGGCGCGAACTGCTCGTAGCGGGCAGTCTTGAGCAGGCGGCCCGACACGGCGTAGAACTCGGCCTTGTGCGGGCGCGCGCTCCTGGCGTGGACCCAGTAGAGCACGCGCCGGTAGGTGACCCAGTTGTCGACCGCCTGCAGCTCCAGCACGGTGTAGGGCTCGCCGTCGATTTTTTCGGTGCGCAGGACGCGCGGCGTATAGTCGCCGACGAAATTGGCGCGTGCCAGGTCGCCGTTCGCCACCTGGCCGGTGAGGCGCTGCGCCAGCGGCAGCCGGATCGGCTGGGTCAGATTGGGCAGGAAGGCCCACAGGTCGCGGTCGCGCATGAGCAGGATCTGGTCACGGTCGACCGCCGGTGCCGTGGTCTGCACCAGGGTCTGGGTATTGCCCTTGGAGAGGATGCGATAGGCGCGTTCCTCCGGTTCCACGCCGGGCTGGCTGGTGGTGATGACGACATCGACCTGGAAACCCTGTTCCGGAAAACGAATGCGGTCGGCGCGCCGCAGCAGTTCCTGCGCGTGCGCATCGACGTCTTCCGCCTCCTGCGCCACGGCGGGCGGGCTCGCCGCCAGGAGCAGGGCCATCGCCACCAGGGCGGCCGACGCCCACGCTTTCCGCGCGCCCGACGCAATTGTTCCGCAGGTTTTCATCATCCGTTCCTCACCAGGAATTCAAAAAATCCAGCATCCGCCAACAAGCCCTGTCCGGTGTGTCCGGATCGAACCTGCGGGCTTCCCTCGGCCTTTATCGGCTATCATAGTCTGCGCTTAAACCGGTCCGCCTGAATGTCTGCCACGCAAGCGTCTTCCTGTCGGTATCACGGCCGCCCCCCCGCCGCAGCGCCGGGAGTGCTGCGCCATGGCTAGCGTGGTGATCCGCCAGGGCCAGCAGATCCTGCGCGAAATCCGCCTCTACAAGACCTGTCTCGACATCGGGCGTTCCTCCGATTGCGAAATCCAGCTGGTCGACCGCAACGTGAGCCGCCGCCATGCACGCATCGTGCACGAGGACGGCGGCTATTTCGTCGAGGATCTCGGGAGTCGCAGCGGCGTGACCGTCAACGGCGAAAAGGTCGAGCGCGCGGCGCTGCGCAATCTGGACCGGATTTTCATCCCGCCGTTTCAGCTCGATTTCCTGACCGAAGCCTGGCAGCCGGAACCTGAACAACTGGTGGTGGAAGTCGAAGGCGTCGGCAAAGCCTACGCACTGGGCAAGCAGACCGTCGTTGCGCTGCATGACGTGTCGCTCAGCGTCGCCCGGGGCGAGTTCCTGGCACTGGCGGGGCCGTCCGGCAGCGGCAAGTCGACCCTGCTCAACATGATCGGCTGCATCGACACGCCGACCACCGGCAGCATCCGCATCCTCGGCGAGGATGTCGCCGGGAAATCCCCGGACGAACTGGCCGACCTGCGCCTCCATACGCTGGGTTTCGTGTTCCAGACCTTCAACCTGCTGCCGGTGCTGTCGGCGTGGGAGAACGTCGAATATCCATTGCTGCAGCACAAGGCCATCGACAAGACGGAGCGCGCCGGGCGGGTCGCGCACTATCTGAAGATCGTCGGTCTGGAACGCCATGCCCGCCATCGCCCCAACGAGCTTTCCGGCGGCCAGCGCCAGCGCGTGGCGATCGCGCGCGCGCTGGCGACGCGGCCGCGCATCGTGCTGGCCGACGAGCCGACCGCAAACCTCGACCACGCGACCGGCGAGGGCATCCTCAGGCTGATGAAGCAGCTCAATCACGAAGAAGGCACGACGTTCATCTTTTCGACGCACGACCGGCGCGTCATGGAAATGGCGGACCGCGTCATCGAACTGGCCGACGGCCGCATCACCGAATAAGGAGGCGACATGACAGGATCCAGGAGGCAACAGAAGAGGCGAACCCGTCTGACGGCGCGGCTCGGCACGGCCCTGCTGGGCGCCGCGCTGGGCACGGCGAATGCGCAGGAGGCCCGCTCGATCGACGACCTGTTCGGCGGGCCGGCGCCTGCGGCAAAGCCAGCCACGCCCGCCACCACGCCGCCAACGCCTGCACCGACCTCGATCGACGACCTGTTCGGCGGCCCGCCGCCGAAACCTGCTCCCAGCGCCACGCCTGCCACGGCAACGGGCGTGCCGGCACTCGCCGCCCCTGGCGCGCCGCCGCCGGCGAAACCCGCCGTGACCGGCTTCTACCAGAACGACCTCGCCTACACCTACGCGCGTCCGCGCCACTGGTCGCGCTTCAACAACATGCTGGATCTTGTGGTGAGCGGCAAGGGCGACGGCTTCGCCTACAAGCTGGGCGGCCGCGTGAACTACGATCCCATCTACGACCTCACTGACCACTACCCCGCCGCGGTGCGCGACGACCAGCGCTTCGAGGCGATGGTGCGCGAGACCTACGTCGACTTCGGCGCCGGCGATTTCGAATTCCGGCTCGGGCGGCAGCATATCGTGTGGGGCGAAGTCGTCGGCCTGTTCGTGGCCGACGTGGTGTCGGCCAAGGACCTGCGCCAGGCGGCGCTGCCCGATTTCGACATCATCCGCACGCCGCAATGGGCGGCGCGCGCCGAATACTTTGCCGGCAACTTCCACGCGGAGGCGGTATGGATCCCGGCGATGACGTACAACGACATCGGCAAGCCGGGCGCCGAGTTCTACCCGTTCGCGGTTCCCGCCGGCGCCAGCGTCGCCAAGGAAAGGAAACCGGGCGGCATCGATGACGCCGGCTACGGCCTGCGCCTGTCCTATCTGCAATCCGGCTGGGACGTAACGGGCTTCTACTACAGCGCCAACGATCTCAACGCCGCCTTCCGTCGCGTGTCGCCCACGCTCTACCAGCCGATCCACGAGCGCGTCCACCAGACCGGCCTGACCGTGTCGAAAGACCTCGGACCGGCGATCTTCAAGGGCGAGGCCGTGCACACGCGGGACCGCCTGTTCAGCACCTTCGATCCGACCGACGCGGATGGCCTGGTCAAGCAGGACACGCTCGACTGGCTGCTGAGCCTGGAATGGAGCTTCCCGCAGGAGACCCGATTCAACGCCCAGTTCTTCCAGCGCTACCACTTCGACCACGATCCGAGCATCGGCGCGGACCGGGCAGAGAGCGGGGTTTCGTTCCTCTTCAGCACCCAGGCGCTGCATCCGCGCCTGGAGCCGCGGCTGCTGTTGCTGCACAGCCTGAACCGCAGCGATTACTCGGCGCAGTTCAAGCTGGTCTGGCGCGCCAGCGGCAACTGGCGGCTGGCCGCGGGCGTGGACGTGTTCGGTGGATCGCCGAACGGGCTGTTCGGCTACTACGATTCCCGGGACCGGGTCTACACCGAGGCGCGCTACAGCTTCTGAGCCCGCCGCTCAGCGGGCCTGCAGTTCGGCCAGCGGCCGGCGCAGCGAACGGCAGGCCGCGTCGCGGCCGGCGCCGATGCGGCCCATGAACACGGCGTTTTCAAGATTGCCCGCGAGCAGCCCGCGCAGGCGCTCTGCCATCGGCGCGGCGGCGGCGAGAATGTCGGCCTGCGCGGTGAAGCGTCGCCCCTCGCGCAGGTAGCGCGCGAAAATCAGCGGCGTGACCTCGGGCTGCAGCTTGAGCCCGAGACGTTCGGCCGTCAGCCAGAAGCGCTGCAGCCGGCGTCCGGCTTCCACATAATCGACGAGCGTCGTCGCGGGCCGGTCGGCGACGAGCACGAAATGCGCGCCGCAGGCGAGCGCCGGCACGAGGTCGAGCTGGATGCGCGGGGCCAGCGTTCCGGCGAGATAGGCGTTGAAGAAACGCACCCGCGCCCAGCTGCCCATGACCCAGCGCATCAGCTTCAGCGTGAGCGGATCGAGGCCGAGCGAGCGGTCGGGGATGCGGTCGGTGCTGAAGCACGCGTTCCACGCGATGATGCGCCGATGCACCTCGTAGGCCTCGCGCATGGTGAGACGCAGGCCGGCGTTGGCGAACAAGAGCCGCGCGGCGGCCCATTTCTGCGCCGGGGTTTCCAGCCACATCACCCGATAGCCCGGCTGCACCGCCGCTTCCAGCGCCTGCTTCTCGGCGGCCTCGAGCCGGCGCGTGCGCATCGGCCGGCGCTGCACCGCGCGCGTCCGGATCGCCGGCACCAGGGAATCGGGCGCAAGACCCGGGCGCGGCACCAGGGTGACGTCGAACAGCGGCGCCGCGTCGGGCGAACCGGAACGATGCGCCACGTCGGCACGGCAGCCCTCGGTGGTCGCGGCGATCGCGATCGTCTCCAGCAGCGCGCCCAGCGCGAGATGGCTGCCGTGTCCGTCGAGGTCGTACACGCAGTGCTCGCGGGTGTCGTGGCCGTGGACCACGGCACGCTGCGCGTCCTGCACCTCGAAGCGCCACGGCTGGGTGTTGTCGCCCGACGGCGCCCAGCGCGCGTAATCGAGCACGCGTTCGATCGGCGTCAGGCCGGTCAGGCTGGCGGCGGAACCGGCTTGGCGGGCGGCATCATTCATGGGGGCACCTCGGCGGGACGGCGACGCTGCACTAACGCGGCAGCATGCGATCGAGCAGGCGCCGCTTGATCCGCTGGAGCGGGCCGCGCATGCCCCAACGGTAGGTTTTTTTGCGGAACGCCCGCAGCAGCGCATCGAATTGATAGATCGTCGGCACCGCCATGGGCCTGCCCCTGCCGAGCAGGATCTGCGTCACCTCGGTCGCGATGACGCCGGCGATCATGAAGGGCGCCGCGCCGACGGACGGCAGGCGCCTGCCCTCGAAATCGGGACGCGTCCGGTCCAGGTACTTGAGCATGAAAGGCTTGGGCGCGATGCCGGCGATCAGCGCGATGATGCGCTGGCGCTCGCTCATGCCGGGACGGAAGCCGAAGTAGTCCTCGAACGACATGCCGTGCGGGTCGAACATCAACAGGGTGAACCCGAATCCCAGCGGCGGCGAGGTCAGCACCCACAGGCCGCGGGCCCTGGCGTGCGCGTAGAGGAGGAAGCGCTCCTCGAAGCAGTAGAAATCGAGCGAATCGACGACCACGTCGGCACCGCCCAGGAAGGCGTCGATGTTCGCCGGCCCGATGCCTTCGTCGAAGCTGCGCACGTCCGCTTCCGGGTTGATCGACAGGATCGTTTCCTGCGCCACCTCGGTCTTGCGGCGGCCGAGGTTGGGAACCGTCGCGCCGCTCTGGCGGTTGAAGTTGACGAGTTCGAAGGTGTCGGGATCGGCCAGGGTGAAGTTGCCGATACCCATGCGCGCGAGCGCGTGCACCTGCGCCCCGCCGGTGCCGCCAAGGCCGGCGATGGCGACGCGCGCGGCCCTGAGCCGCTCGAGTTCCTCGCGCGAAACGAAGCCGAGCGTCCGGCTGAAAGCCTCGAAGTAATCGTATTTCATGCGCGTCTATTTGATCCCGACCAGAATGCCATGGTCGAGAGGCAATCCCTGGTCAAGCCGGACGGTCTGCCTGAAGCCGGCGTCACGCAGCGCGGCCTCGTAATCCTTCCAGGGGTGGAGCATGCCTTCTCCAGTGGCAATTGCCAGGAAATAGGGCGATCCGAGTGCGGTACTGAGGGGCCCCCTGTCGTCGTCGTCGGCCATCATGTTGAAAATGACGACCGCCCCGCCCGTCGGCAAGGCATCGAAGGTGCGCTTGAGCAGGGCCCGGTTCTTCTCCATCGACCAGATGGTCAGGATGTGGCAATACACGACACAGTCGGTGTCGGGTGGAAAGGGCGTGTCGAAGAAATTGCCTTCCCAGGTGTCGACGCGATCCGCCATGCCCGCCGCGGCGATGTTTTGCCGCGCGTGCGCGCACACCGAGGGCGAATCGAACACCGTCGCCTTGAGCCCGGGGTAGGCGCGCGCGATCGCCATGGCGTTGGTGCCATCGCCGCCGCCCGCGTCGACCACGTGATGGTAGCCGCTGAAATCCATGGCCTTCGGCAGGAACTGGTTGGCTTGGCGCGAAAGCCCGCTCATCGAATCCTGGAAGATCTTTTCCAGCGTCTTGTCGTGGGTCAGCCGTTCGTAAAGCGTGGGCTCTGTGCCTTCGAAGCGTGCCAAGCCGACATTGCGGTTCGCCTTCAGCGATGCGACGAAATCCATCATGCCGGGATAGACGATATGCGCCTGCCAGCCGAGGATGGGCGCGACGCAGCCAGGCTTGCTGCCCACCATGCGCGCCTCGGTGACGTCGGCGTTGCGGTAGCGACCGTTCTCGAGCTTGACGACGCCGAGCGCGGTCAGGCCGACGAGGAGAATGCGCGCCGGCTGGCGGGCGAGACCGAGCGCCTGCGCCAATTCGTCGAGCGTCTGTCCCGGGCGCGCCGAGAGCGTGTCATACAGCCCGAGTTCGACGCCCGCCCACAGCAGCTGGAAAGCGGTATGGCCGCCGGCGATCAGCACCAGGCGTTCCCAATCGAGTTCGGGGGGGGTATAGGCCATGATCGAGACTCCTTTGTTGACCCGGTTTCCGGGAACAGCGCCTCGCCCCAAGGGCCGGCGTGTCCGGTTCATATTCGCGGCGATGTCGCCTACTCGCCCTTGAGCAGCCGCTCCGTGATCCCCAGTTCGTCTTCCTTCGAGAACCAGTAAGGGTAGATGTTCTTGACCCCGTGCGCCTCGGCACCCAGCCCGCCGTACTGCCGCACCTGCGCGTCGACGTAGTCGAGATCCAGCCGCAGCAGCACGGCCGGCGCGTTGACCCGCGGACAGATCCTCTCCTCGCCCCACGGGACGAAGCCGATCATGCGCTGGTAGAAGAGCGCGTGCCTCGGGTTGACCTCGATCAGGAAATCCGTCGCGTGATGGATATTGCGGCCGTAGATGACCGAAAGATGAAACAGCGCGCCCAGCACGCTTTTCGACTTGATTTCCTGGTCGACCGCGAGCTTGGTGACGTCGCACACGCTGCGTCCCTCGGCCCGGAGCTTGTCGGCTTCCGCCCGGTAGAGCTGGTCGACCACCAGGCCCTGCGGCGAATCCAGTCCCAGGGTCAGCGTGCCGATCACCCGGTCGTCCTGGAACGCGGCGAGCGTGATCTTGTAGGGATCACCATTGAGATCGGGCGAGTCGTAGCCCCGCCAGCTGTACATTTTCTGGATCAGCAGGCTGGCCGACTTGCGACGGTCGTCGGTGTTGGCGAGCCGCACCTTGAATTCCTGCTTGCCACCGACGGCTTCATGGGCCTGGGGCGCGCGCGGCTCGTCGTTGACGCACAGGTCCTTGAGCCGGTAGGGCGACTGGAAGGCGACGATGGTCTTGTCCCATTCGTCGGCAGGGCGCCGGCGCTGCCTGACGCCCATGGGAAGTTTGAGAAAGTCAGACATCTTCGCCGTGGCGGGGTGAGCGGGAGTGTGTTGTTTGATCATGGCCGTTGCAAGCTGAAACCGGATATTTTTGATAACGGCGAATTTCCGCCACAACTTGACGAATTTTCGACCTCGCTCCCATCAGGTCTTCAGCCAGCGCGCGACGTCCCGCGCAAAATACGTCAACACCCCGTCCGCCCCGGCGCGCTTGAACGCCAGCAAGGCCTCCAGCACGCACGCCCGTTCGTCCAGCCAGCCGTTCTGCGCGGCAGCCTTGAGCATGGCGTACTCGCCGCTCACCTGGTAGGCGTAGGTCGGCGCGCCATAGGCGTCCTTCACGCGGCGGATCACGTCCAGATACGGCATCCCCGGCTTGACCATGACCATGTCGGCGCCCTCCTGCAGGTCGAGGCCGACTTCCCACAGGGCCTCGTCGCTGTTGGCGGGGTCCATCTGGTAGGTGTACTTGTTGCCGGCGCCGAGGTTGGCCGCCGAGCCAACCGCGTCGCGGAAAGGACCGTAGAAGCTCGACGCGTACTTGGCGGCATAGGCCAGAATCCGGGTGTGAATATGGCCGACGCCCTCGAGCGCCGCGCGCAGCGCGGCGACGCGGCCGTCCATCATGTCGGACGGCGCGACCACGTCGGCGCCGGCCTGGGCGTGGACCACCGCCTGCTTGGCCAGCACCGCCACGGTTTCGTCGTTGAGCACATAGCCGGTGGCGTCGATGAGGCCGTCCTGGCCGTGGCTGGTGTAGGGGTCGAGCGCAATGTCGGTGATGACGCCGAGTTCAGGAAACCGGCTTTTCAGCGCGGCGACGGCGCGCGGCACCAGGCCGTCGGGATTGAGCGCTTCCTCGGCGCCCGGGGTTTTGAGGCCGGTGTCGATCACCGGGAACAGCGCCAACGCGGGAATGCCGAGTTCGACACATTCCTCGGCCACCGGCAGCAGCAGGTCGAGCGTCAGCCGCTCGACCCCCGGCATCGACGCCACGGCCTCGCGCCTGCCCTGGCCGTCGAGAACGAATACCGGATAGATCAAGTCGTTTGCCGTAAGTGTGTGCTCACGCATCAGGCGGCGGGAAAAATCGTCGCGGCGCATGCGGCGCATGCGGGTGGCGGGAAATTGGCCGAACGGCAGGTTCACTGTACTTCTCCAACGCATTGACGGAACGGCCCGGAACTTTTCCGGACCCGGTCTACTCTAGGCAACAGACGATTTGCATCGTCTCCCGCTTCTCCTCCCTGAGCGGGTTGCCTTAATCCCCTTAAGGCACTTTTGGCCCCGATCCCTCCCTTGGTCGGGGCTTTTTTATGTTCCCGAATCCCGGACGACTTGCCGGTTCCCGGACGGCTTGGGTCTTTGTGGCAAAAAGCCGGGTTCATGGTGTCGTGCACGCACCTGCCGCCGCGCCGGCCGCCATATCGGCCGGCGCGGCGAGCCAGCCCTCGATGCACGCGGCCGCCTCGTCGGCGCCCAGGCGGGACAGGCTGGAAAACAGTTGCACGCTGACCGTGGCCACCCCGGACAGTTCCTGCCGCACACGCTTGAGCGTGAGCGCCTTCTCGCTGTTGGAGAGCTTGTCGGCCTTCGACAGCAGGATATGAACGGGCTTGCCGGTCGGCACGAACCAGTCGAGCATCTGCCGGTCGAGCGGCGTCAACGGATGGCGCGCGTCCATGATCAGCACCATGCCGACCAGCGCGGCGCGCTCTTGCAGGTAGCGCGACAGCAGGGCCTCCCACGCGGCCTTGACCGCGGGCGGCACCTTGGCGTAGCCGTAGCCCGGCAGGTCGACCAGGTAGGTCACGGGCGCGAGCTCGAAAAAATTGATGAGCTGCGTGCGGCCCGGCGTCTTGGACGTGAAGGCGAGCCGGTTCTTGCGCGTCAACAGGTTGATCGCGCTCGATTTCCCGGCGTTCGAGCGGCCGGCGAACGCGACTTCCGCCCGGCTGGCAGGCAGGTCGCGCAAGTGGGCGACCGAGGTGTGGAAACGGGCTTGGTTCAGCACGGGCTTGGCAGGCATATTAGTTGTCGCTAAACTACCCGTTTCCGCAAGTTTTGCAAGCCTCAGGAGCTTTTGATGAACCGCATCGCCCTTATGCTGGT
>DYFW01000026.1:0-1966 GCA_020725005.1 Thiobacillus denitrificans | reverse complement strand
ATCTACCGTGGCGGCGTGCTCGGCGCCGGCGTGCCGGCGTGCGCCTCCTGCCACGGCCCGCAGGGCAAGGGCATCCCCACCCAGTTCCCGCGCCTGGCCGGCCAGCACGCCGACTACACCTATGCGCAGCTCAACGCCTTCCGCGTCGGCGCGCGCGCCAACGACGCGGCGAAGATGATGCGCACCATCGCCGCCAAGATGACCGACGCCGACATGAAGGCGGTCGCCGCGTACATCCAGGGCTTGCGCTGAGCCATGACCGGGCGTGGGCTTGCATCACGCCCGCCTCGCTTGCGGGTAAACTTATCGCCCGCACCTGAGTCGATGAAAGGGTGACCTCGTCACCCTTTTTTTATTTGCGCCCCACGGGGATATGCAACCCTCCATGAATACCGCCCACCCCTCCTTCGGCAAGGCCCTGTTCGAACTGCTGAGCTCGATGCGCTTCGCCATCAGCCTGCTGTCCATACTCGCGATCGCGTCGATCATCGGCACCGTGCTGAAACAGGCCGAGCCCTACAACAACTATCTCATCCAGTTCGGGCCGTTCTGGTTCGACGTGTTCGAGAAGCTGGGGCTCTACGACGTCTACCACGCCGGCTGGTTCCTCGTCATCCTGACCTTCCTGGTGCTGTCCACCAGCGTGTGCATCTGGCGCAACGCGCCGAACTTCGCACGCGAAATGAAAAGCTTCCGCGAGCACGTGAGCGAAGCCTCGCTCGCCGCCTTCAAGCACAAGCACGAGGCCGCCACCACGCTCGCGCCCGAGGCGCTCGCCGCCCGCGCGCAGCGCTATCTCGAAGGGCAGGGCTACCGGGTCAGGCACGTCCCCCGCGAGGACGGCGTGCTGCTCGCCGCCAAGGCCGGCAGCTGGAACCGGCTCGGTTATTTCCTCGCGCATTCGGCCATCGTCATCATCTGCCTCGGCGGCCTGATGGACGGCAACCTGGTGTTCAAGGCGCAGCAGCTCCTGGGCATGAAGAAGATCGAGACGCGCGACATCCCGCAAAGCCAGGTGCCGCCGATCTCGCGCCTGAAGCCGACCAACCCGTCTTTCCGCGGCAGCGTGCAGATCCCGGAGGGTTCGAGCGCCGACGTCGCCTTCCTCAACGTGGCCGACGGCTACCTGGTGCAGGAGCTGCCCTTCGTCGTCGCGCTCAAGCAGTTCCGCATCGAGCACTATCCCACGGGCCAGCCGAAGAGCTTCGAGAGCGACATCGAGCTGTTCGACCGCGCCGGCAAGAAGATCCGCGAAGCGACGCTCCGGGTGAACCATCCGCTGGTCCATGACGGCATCGCCATCTACCAGGCGAGCTTCGCCGACGGCGGCACGCGCCTGACGCTCAAGGGCTGGAACCTGTTCGCGCCGACGGCGTCCTCGTTCGAGGTCACGGGCGCGGTGCACCAGAGCACCACGCTCACCAGCTCGGCCGGCGACTACACGCTGGAGTTCGTCGACTTCCGTCCGTTCAACATCGAGAACCTGGGCGGCGAGATCGAAACCCCACGCGACACGATGAGCGTGCTCGGCGGCAGCCCGGTTTCCGACAATCGCCACCTGCGCAACGTCGGTCCGAGCTTCCAGTACAAGCTGCGCGACGCGCGCGGGCAGGCGCGCGAGTTCTCCAACTACATGCTGCCGCTCGAGCTCGACGGCCGCTGGTTCCTGATGTCCGGCGTGCGCGAGTCGCCGAACGAGGCCTTCCGCTACCTGCGCCTGCCACTCGACGCCAACGGCAGCCTCGACACCTACATGCGGCTGCGCGGCGCGCTGCTGAACCCGGCCCTGCGCGACGAGATCGCCGCCCGCTTCGCGCGCAAGGCCCTGCCGCCCGACGCCTGGGAAACGGAAATGGAGAGCCGCCTCAAGGCCAGCGCCGCGCAGGTGCTGGCCATGTTCGCCGACGGCGGCTTCCAGTCGCTCGGCCGCTTCATCGACGAGCGGGCGCCCAAGGCGGAAGCCGAG
>DYFW01000025.1 GCA_020725005.1 Thiobacillus denitrificans | reverse complement strand
TTCGGCGACCGCATGCTGATCGCCAACGCCACCGGCTGCTCGTCGATCTACGGCGGCAACCTGCCGAGCACGCCCTACACCACCAACGCCGACGGGCGCGGCCCGGCCTGGAGCAATTCGCTGTTCGAGGACAACGCCGAATTCGGCCTGGGCATGCGCCTGGCCGCCGACCAGTTGATGGATTACGCGAAGTTGCTGACGCGCGAACTGGCCGGCGAGATCGGCGGCGATCTCGCGCGGGCGCTGATCGAGGCGGAGCAGCGCGAGGAAGCCGGTATCGTCGCGCAACGCCACCGCGTCGCCGTGTTGCTGGACAAGCTGGCGACTTCGTCCCACCCGCGCGGCCTGGAACTCGCCAGCGTCGCCGAATGGCTGATCCGCCGCTCGGTGTGGATCATCGGCGGCGACGGCTGGGCCTACGACATCGGCTACGGCGGGCTCGACCACGTGCTCGCGCTGCCCCACGACGTCAATATCCTCGTGCTCGACACCGAGGTGTATTCCAACACCGGCGGGCAGACCTCCAAGGCCACGCCGGTCGGCGCCGTCGCCAAGTTTTCCGCGGGCGGCAAGCCCACGACGAAGAAGGATCTCGCCAAACTGGCCAGCGACTACGGCCACGTCTACGTGGCCACTGTCGCCTACGGCGCCAAGGATGTGCAGACCCTGCGCGTCTACCACGAGGCCGAGGCCTACGCCGGGCCTTCGCTCATCATTGCCTACAGCCCGTGCATCGCCCACGGCTACGACATGCGCTACAACCAGCGCCAGCAGGCGCTCGCGGTGAAGAGCGGCCATTGGCCGTTGGTGCGCTTCGACCCGCGACAGGCGGAAACCGGCGCCAATCCATACAAGCTCGATTCCGCGCCGCCCAGCGTCCCGATCCAGGCCTTCATGGAATCCGAAACGCGCTTCGCCATGTTGAAGCACAGCCATTCCGACGCTGCACAGCGCTTTCTCGCACAGGCGCAGGCCGAGGCGGCGCGGCGCTTCAAGGCCTGGCAGGACAGGGCGCAAGCGCATGCCGACGAACCCAAACCCGGAGCCTGATGCATGGATCTCTCGACCGCCTATCTCGGCCTTGCGCTCAAGAACCCGCTGGTGCCCTCCGCCTCGCCGCTCACGCGCGATCTCGACACCGCGCTCAGGCTGGAAGACGCCGGTGCCGCCGCGCTGGTGATGCATTCGCTGTTCGAGGAGGAACTGCGCGCGGAAGACGCGATGCTCGACCGCTTCCTCGTGCATGCCGACCTCGGTCATGCCGAATCCGACGGCTTCCTGCCCGATCTCGACGCCTACCGGGGCGGGCTCGAACGCTACGTCACCCACCTGCACCGGCTCAAGCGGCGACTGGAGATACCCGTCGTCGCCAGCCTCAACGGCGTCTCCGCAGACGGCTGGGTCGAGCTCGGCCGCGAGCTCGAGCTCGCGGGCGTCGACGCGCTCGAGCTCAACGTCTACCACGTCGCCGCCGACATGCAGCAACCGGGGCACGCGGTCGAGGCCCGCTACCTCGAACTGCTCGCCGACCTGCGCCGCGTGGTGAACCTGCCCATCGCGATGAAGCTGTCGCCGTACTTTTCGTCG
Source organism: Thiobacillus denitrificans (assembly GCA_020725005.1). GTDB lineage: Bacteria > Pseudomonadota > Gammaproteobacteria > Burkholderiales > Thiobacillaceae > Thiobacillus > Thiobacillus denitrificans_G. Next base: position 28,581 of record DYFW01000025.1, on the reverse strand, counting down.
CTGCCCAATTTCGTCAAGCAGCTCGAGGCCGCCGGCGCCCAGGGCGTCGCGCTGTTCAACCGTTTCTACCAGCCCGACATCGACCTCGACGAGATGCGCATGATCGACCGCCTGCACCTGTCGACCGCCGCCGAAGCGCTGCTGCGTATTCGCTGGATCGCCATCCTGCACGGCCGCACCCGGCTCACGCTCGCCGCCACCGGCGGCGTGCACAGCGCGGGCGAGGCGCTCAAGCTTTTGCTGGCGGGTGCCGACGTCGTTCACCTTGCGTCCTGCCTGCTCGCGCACGGGCCGGAAAAGCTGACCGAGATTCTCGCCGGCGTACAGAACTGGATGGAAGAAAAGGAATACGAATCGCTCGCCCAGTTACAGGGCAGCATGAGCCAGCAGAACCTGCCCGACCCCTCGATCGTCGCGCGCGCCAGCTACCTGCGGGTGCTCGACAGCTTTACCGCACGGCCGGGCGTGTGGTCGTAGGGCGCAGCGCCGCCTGGCAGGCGCGAGACGGCCGTGGGGCAAGGGAAGCCTTTCCCTGAAGCCAATCGGGGAAAAGCCCGGTAAAACCCGGTTTAATCCCTGTTTGGCGCATTCGGCGGCCGACCCATAATCAGGCCATGTCATTTTTGCCATGGTCCAGACATGTCTAGCTCTGCCGTTCCAGCGCGCCCGGACGCGCAAGCCGTCGAAGCCATGCTGCAACAGGCAATCGAACGTCAGCAGGCAGGCCAGCTACTGGAGGCCGGCCTCACGTACCAGACCATACTCCAGGCCGATCCTGGCCACCCTGAAGCGAATCACAACCTGGGGCTCATCGCCATGCAGGCGCAGCAGACGGACGCGGGGTTGTCGCATCTTGCCGCCGCGATCGAGGCCGATCCCGCGCACGGCCGGTACTGGGTGAGCTACATCGATGCCCTGTTTCGCGCTGGCCGGGAGGACGAGGCGCGCTCGGTACTCGCCATGGCGCGCCAGAATGGCCTGGATGGCGAGGGGGTCGATGCGCTTGCGATACGCGTGGGTGCCACGGAGGCATTCGATAGCGGCACGGCGAGCGCACAGGTCGCTTCCGCGACAGGCTGGCCGATAGCGCCGACATCGGCCCGCGCGGAAGCCCCTTCCCAGGACGACCGCAGGGCCTTGCTGGCGCTCTTCAACGCGGGCCGGTTCGTGGAAGCGCTGGAAGTGGCAGCGGAGATGACACGGTGCTTTCCTTCGGATGCGTTTGCGTGGAAGGCCTTGGGCGCGGTGCTCAAGACGCTGGGCAGGCATGCCGACGCCTTGGCGCCGATGCGCAGGTCGGCGTCGCTGTCGCCCGATGACCCGGAGGCGCATTACAACCTGGGCGTCGTGCTGCAACTGCTTGGCCGTCACGACGAGGCGGAAGCCGTCTACCGGCGCGTCTTGTCGCTGCAGCGAGACTACGCCGACGCATGGTTGAATCTCGGCGTGGCGCTCAACGAGTCGGGACAGCCGGACGACGCCGAAGAATGTTTCCGGGAGGTGCTGCGGCTTCGCCCGGCGTCTGTCTCGGCGCACGCGAACCTGGGCGCCGTGCTTGAACGGCAGGCCCGGCTCGAAGAGGCCGAACGATGCTACCGGCAGGCCGTGGCGATCCAGCCCGAAACCGTCGAATGGCATCTCGGCCTGGGTCGGGTTCAGCGCATGCTCGGATGCGCGGAAGAATCGGAGCGAAATCTCGCGCGCGCGCTGGCCCTGGACGCGAACGATGCGAGAGCACACGCCGAGCTGGCCCTGAGCCTGGTGGAACTCGGGCGCCTGGAGGATGCGGATAGGCATTTCAAGGAAGCGCGCCGTCTGGATCCGCAGGACGTTTCCGTGCTGGGCAATCACGGAAACCTGCTGTGCCAACTGGAGCGATTCGCCGAGGCTGAATACTGCTATCGACTGGCGCTCGATATCGACCCGGACGATGCCGGGCTGCACGGCAACCTGGGCAAGCTGCTCAACAACATGGGGTGCCTGGTCGACGCCGAGAACAGTTTCAGGCAGGCGTTACGACTCAATCCAGACAACCTGGAAATTCAAAACCGTCTCGGCCTGGTGCTGCATGGGCAGGGACGTCTCGACGAGGCCGAGGCCTGCTACCGGCGCATCCTGCAGGCTGACCCGGCTGCGACGGCTGCGATCAGCAACCTGGGCGCCGTGCTCATGGCGCTGGGGAGGTTGACGGAGGCCGCAGATTGTTTCCGGAAGTCCATCGAGATCGTGCCGGATCAGATAACCTTGCAGAGCAATCTGCTCTATACGCTTTCTCTTGACGGAAGCGTCGCCCCGGAATTGCTATTCATCGAGCACAAGAAGGTTGGCGAGCAATTGGAGGCGCCATACCGGAACGAGTGGGGAACACACACAAACCCAAGGGATCCCGAACGCCGCCTGCAGGTCGGTTTCGTCTCGGCGGATTTCTATGATCATGCCGTGGCGTCGTTCATCGAGCCCGTGCTGTCCGAACTGGCCGGGAACCGGGCCCTGGTATTACATGCCTATTACAATAATTTCATCAATGATGCCGTTACGCAGCGATTGCGACAGCATTTCGCGCACTGGCACAGGGTGTCAGCGCTGGGCGATAAGGAAATGGCCGACAAGATCCGCGCCGACGGCATTGACATCCTGATCGACCTCTCGGGACACACGGGCTACAACCGGCTCCCGGTATTCGCCAGAAAACCCGCGCCAGTGCAGGCGAGCTGGATCGGCTACCCCGGGACGACGGGCCTTGCCGCGATGGATTACTACATTGCAGATCGTTTCGTTCTGCCGCCCGGCCTGTACGACGACCAGTTTACCGAGAAGATCGTCCGCTTGCCCGCCAATGCGCCGTTCACGCCCAGCGCCGAGGCGCCTGACATCAATCCCTTGCCGGCCCTGACGCGCGGCCATGTCACTTTTGGGAGTTTCAATCGCGTCGACAAGTTGAGCCGCGACGTCGTCAGGCTTTGGTCGCGGTTGCTGCGCGCGTTGCCAGGTTCGCGCATCCTGCTAGGAAGCATGCCGTTATCCGGGCATCAGGACATGCTGCTGTCCTGGTTTGCGGAAGAGGGAATCGCACGAGAACGTCTCGACCTATACCCGCGTGGCAGCATGAAAAGCTACCTCGCACTCTATCATCATGTCGACCTGTGCCTCGACACGTTTCCCTATAACGGCGGAACCACGACGCACCACGCCCTGTGGATGGGCGTGCCGACGCTGACGCTGGCAGGACGTGATGCGCGGAGCCGCGTGGGGGTCGCGATTCTGTCGCAGTTCGGCCTGGAGGATTTTGTCGCCGCTGACCACGAAGATTTCGTTGCGCGCGGCCTGTCATGGTCGACGCGGCTCGATGCCCTCGATGCATTGCGCCGCGGCATGCGCCTGCGCCTGCAGGCATCGCCCGCGCGCAAGCCCGCGGTCATCGCGGCCGGCCTCGATCGCGCGCTCCGCCACATGTGGCGGCGCTGGTGCGAAAACAAGCCGGCCGCGTCGTTTGAAATCCGGCTGCAGGACCTGAACGTTGACGAACCCACGCGGGACGCCAGGGCATGAGCGCCAAGGAGAACCCGCCGATCTATGTCACGCGGCCCTTGCTGCCGCCGCTGGAGGCATTCCTGCCCTACCTCGAGCAGATATGGGAGGGCAAATGGTTGACGAACAATGGGCCTTTCCACCAGCAGTTTGAGCAGGCGCTCTGCGATCATCTCGGTGTCGGCAACGTCTCGCTCTTCGCTAACGGCACGCTTGCGCTGGTCACGGCCCTCCAGGCCATGCGCATCACCGGCGAGGTCATCACGACGCCCTATTCCTTCGTGGCCACGGCGCACTCCCTGCTGTGGAACGGGATCAAACCCGTGTTCGTCGACATCGATCCCAGGACCCTCAACCTGGACCCGGACAAGATCGAGGCTGCCATCACCCCGCAAACGACGGCCATTCTTCCCGTGCACTGTTATGGCCATCCCTGCGATGTCGCGCGCATCCAGGAGATCGCCGACAACTACCGTCTCAAGGTGATCTACGATGCAGCGCACGCCTTTGGCGTGCGCTGCAATGGCGAGAGCGTCCTCAGGCATGGCGATCTTTCGGTATTGAGCTTCCATGCCACCAAGGTTTTCAACACCTTCGAAGGTGGCGCGATCGTTTCGCCCGATGCCAAGACCAAACGCCATGTCGACCACCTGAAGAACTTCGGATTCGTCGACGAGGTCACCGTTGTCGCCTCGGGCATCAATGGCAAGATGAGCGAAATCAATGCCGCGTTCGGCGTGCTGCAGTTGAAAGGAATCGACGCCGCCCTGCAACAGCGTCAGGCCATCGACGGCTGGTATCGCGAAGGACTGAAGGATGTCGCGGGCATCGACTGCCTCGGGGACGCAGGCGAAGACGTGAAGAATTACGCATATTTCCCGATCCTGGTGCGTCAGGCATATCCGCTCAGCCGGGATGCGCTGTTCAGGAAGCTGCGCGACAACGGTATTGTCGCCCGGCGCTATTTCTATCCGCTGATCAGCGATTTCCCGATGTACCGGGGGCTGCCCTCGGCTGCCCGGGCGAACCTGCCGGTTGCGAGCAGTGCATCCGAGGCGGTGATCTGCCTGCCGATCTATCCTGGCTTGACTTTCGAACAGGTCGACCGGATCGTCGGGCTGATCAGGAATTAGGGCGGGGCGGACTGTGCAATGAAAAAGGTCCTTCTCGTTGACACCAACGTCTCGGCAGCGCCGATTTATCGCTACTTGCAAAGCACGGGCGCGGAGGTGCACGTCGTTGGCGGCAACCCTGACGATTATCTCGCGCGCACCGCGCCGCGTTACGTCAATCTCGACTATTCCGACTTCGACGCGCTGGCCGACTTGGCGCGGGAACTCGACATCGACCACCTTGTTCCGGGTTGTAACGATCGCGCCTACCAGGCCTGTGCGGCAGTCAATGCACGGCGTCCCTGCCTCGGCATCGACACACTCGAGGCGACCGAAGCCATCATCAACAAGGCGCAATTCCGGCGCCTGGCGGCCGAGCTCGGCATCCCCGTCCCCCGCGTGTTTCCACCGGAGGAGGCGGCCATCGAGGAAACGGTCATCATCAAGCCCGTGGACGCATTCAGTGGACGCGGGACCAGCGTCGTCGAGGCCGGCGACCGGGCGGGGCTCGATGCGGCAGTTGCGCGCGCGCGATCGTTCTCGCGGACACACGCCTGCATCGTCGAGGCCTTCCTGCCAGGCCGGCTCTACAGCCATTCGGCCTTTGTCTCGAACCAGCGCGTGGTGGCGGATTTCGTCGTCGAGGAGCACGGCACGGCAAACCGCTTCGTCGTCGACACGAGCCGTGTCGACTACGCGTTTTCGCCTGTCATGCTGGCGGCGATTCGTGTCGAGCTGACGAAACTTGCCCACCGGCTTGGCTTGCAGGACGGATTGCTGCACACCCAGTTCCTCGTGGAGGGTGACCGCTTCTGGTTTGTCGAAGTCACGCGTCGCTGCCCCGGTGACCTGTACAGCCAACTGATCGAGCTCTCGACGGGTTTCCCCTATTGCGAGGCCTATGCGCGTCCCTTTCTCGGGGAGCCGATGACGGCACTGCCAGCCGAACTCTGGCGCAAGCGGGTCACGCGACACACGGTATCCTTGCCGCAGGGACAGTCCCTCGAATCCATCGAGTTCAGCGTGCCGCTGCGGATTCTGCGATGGGTGCCGCTGGCGGCGGCGGGTGACACCATCCAGCCGAGTCCTTTCAGCCGTATCGGCCTGCTGTTTGCCGAATCACCGACGCAGGGCGATCAGGACCTTCTGTTCGAAAAAATGTTGAGGCGCGAACTCTATGCGGTTCGCTCGCTTCGGGAGACGTTCCATGAACCGGTGTGAGATTGCGACAGGCTTGCCGCCGGCGCCCAGCGTAAGCGACGCTTTGTTTCACTATGGATGGAAAATCCAAGAACTTGAATTTTCCATCCATGGCGAACCGAGATTCGATTGTTATTGATATGAAACCCGGCGCGGCTTTCCAGCGTATCCGGTATGTTGTTGGTGTTGGCTGTTATTCAAGTTCGAAAGTTTCGGATCAATAACCTGAGGAACGGGCCCGGCCCGGATCGATATGGAAGCTGACGAGTTTTTCGCGCGGTTCACAGCGGGCAGGGTTCCGGGCAGGTATCTGTTCGGCATCAACGAGTTTTCCCGGCGCATCGCTGACGCGATCGAGGTCGACGGATTCATCGACGACTATGCCCAGGAAACCCTGCACGCCGGCAAGCCGGTATTGCGCCTGGCCGAGGTTCCGAAGGATGCATGGGTCGTCTCGTGCGTCACCAACGCTCGCCCGACAACGGCGATGCGGCGCATCCAGGCCTGCGGCATCGAGAATTACCTGGACTATTTCGCCTTTGCGCAGGCAAGCCGGGGGCGCATCCGGTCAATACCGGCGATCGAGGACACAGTGATCGATTACCGGGAACATGCCGAAAAATATTCCTGGGTGCGGCGCGTGCTTGAAGACGAGGAATCGCGCAGGGTGTTCGATGACGTGATGAACTTCCGCCTGTCGGGCGACCTTCGCGCGATGGCACGCTTCGACTATGCGGCCGAGCGGCAGTATTTCGAGGCATTCTGCGAACTGGCTCACGGGGAGGTCTTCGTCGATGGCGGCGGATACGATGGCTTCACTACGCTGGAATTCGCCCGCCGTTGTCCTGCTTACGCCAGAATCCATTTCTTCGAACCCGTCGAGGCCGCGATGCAAACTGCACGCGCAAAGCTCGAGGGACTCGGCAATGTCGTCTATCACTCGGTAGGCCTGTTCGACGCGAAAGCCGCGTTGCCGTTCGATGCAAACGCCGGATCGGCCAGCAGGATATCGGAGGACGGGGAAGGGGTGATCCATGTCGACCGGCTCGACGATGTCGTCCCGGATCGAGTGAGCTTCGTCAAGCTGGACCTGGAAGGTGTCGAGGTACAGGCGCTTCGGGGAATGCGGCGCCACATCGTCGAGGATGCGCCGAAGCTTGCAGTGGCGGTGTATCACCACCCTAGCGATCTATGGCGCATACCCGAGTTCGTGCTTGGCCTGCGCAGCGATTATGCCGTCTATCTCCGGCACTATACGGAGAGCTGGACTGAGAGCGTGGCGTATTTCGTTCCGCGCAGCCATTCAAGATGACAGGCGGAATGCCGTCAGCCGCAGGCTGCTTCGTCACAATGCGAGTCCCATGCCATGGCGTTTGCATCCTTTGATCCCCTGCGCCTCGCCTTCATCGGCGGGGCATTGAATTCCGCCGTCGGATTCACGCACTTCAATGCCAGCCGGCTGGATGGCCATTTCCGCGTCGACGCGGGGTGCTTCAGCCGGGACCCCGGCCAGAACGGGCATTCGGCGCATGTCTATGGGGTGGCGCCGCAACGCGTCTACCATAATGTGCGCGAATTGCTGGATGCCGAGGCGGGACGTGTCGATGCAGTCGTCGTCCTCACGCCGACGCCCAGCCATGCGGAAATCGTCTGTGAGGCGCTGGAAGCGGGGTTTCCCGTGATCTGCGAAAAGGCACTGGCGGTGTCGAGCGCAGAATGCCGCATGATCGAGGCGGTGACCGAACGCAAGCGCGGCTATCTGGCAGTCACGTACAACTACTCCGGGTATCCTATGGTTCGAGAACTCCGGCGCATGATCCAGGAAGGCAAACTCGGAAAAATCCAGCAAATCCAGATCGAGATGCCGCAGGAGGGATATTTGCGGGTTGGTGCAAATCCCCAAGGTTGGCGCCGCATGGATTATGGCGTGCCCACTGTCTCCCTCGACCTGGGCGTGCACGTACATCATCTGGTCGACTTCCTCACTGGCGGGTGCAAACCGCTGCGTGTCGTCGGCGACCAGGCAAGCTATGGGCAGTTCAGCGGCTTGATCGACAATGTCTACTGCATCGCGCACTATGAAGAGGGTATCCGCGTCAACGCGTGGTGGGGAAAGACTGCGCTCGGCCTCAGGAACGGTCTGCGCATCCGCGTGTTTGGCGATGTGGCCAGCGCGGAGTGGTATCAGATGCAACCGGAAGACCTGAACTGGGCGAACAACGATGGGCGCCACTGTATTCTCGATCGTGGCTCGGTGGAGGCGATGACCGCGCAGCAGCCGCGCTACAACCGCTTCAAGGCCGGCCACCCGTCAGGTTTCATCGAGGCGTTCGCCAACCTGTATGGTGATATTGCCGGCGAATTGCGCGCCCACAAGGCGGGAGAAAGCCTGCGGTCAGAATTCGTCTACGGCGCCTCCCATTCGCGCGAGGGCTTGCAGTTTCTCGAGCGTATCAGCGCCTCGGCCGAGCAGCAGGCGTGGCTCCGGGCCTAGCGGTCTTGAAACTCATGAGCGCTTACCGGCGCCTCGGTCGCCATGCCGAAGGACTGGCGGTATACGAACGTTGCCGCAACACGCTGCATGCGGCACTCGGGGTGAAACCCAGTCAGGAAACCGAAGTGCTGCGCGCGTCGCTGGAGGCGGCTGGGCGCGCGTTATTGACCCATAACTTTCGAACTTGAAAAACAACCCACACCACAAGATACTGGATACGCTCGATAGCCGCGCCGGGTTTCGGGTCGGTAACCATCGAATCTCGGCTCGTTATGGATGGGAAATTCAAGTTCTTGAATTTCCCATCCATGGTGTCGCGTCAGCATCGTTTCCGTATGTGGTGGGCGTGGGTGGAAGGGCGCGCCGGGGACGTTGCCCGTGGGAGCCGTGTTGCACTGTTGGGTTCTTAGCCTCAGCAGCTTGCGATCTTCCAGAAGGATTTCAGAAAACGCTCGCCAGCAGGCGGCGCACGTTTCGCCATCCGCGCCACAGGAACATCCCGCGGCCGATCCAGCGCAGTGTGCGCCGCGGACGCAGCGCGAAGAAGAGCGCGGCGATGCCGGCGACGAGCGCAGGGTGTTCGCTGGCCAGTCGATTGACGCGGCGGGCGGTGTCGCGCGCCAGCGCGCGCACCGCGTCGATGGTGTCGCAGGCGCGCGCCAGCGGCGCGACCTCGCGGGCAAGCGTCGCGCGCTGCTGGGCGATGCGTTCGCGCAGGCGGCCGCGCTCCTGGTGGAGTTCAGCGAGGCTCTTCGACATGGCCGCTGGCTGTCCGCAGTCGCGCCAGGTCGGCTTCGAGTTCGGCGATGCTGTCGGCGAACACGGGGTCGGCCGAACGCAGCTGCCGCGCGAAACTGAGGTAAAGCCAGGCGGCAACGCCGAAGACAAGTACGGCGAGCACGCCGACGACGACGAGGCGGGCTTCCCAGAACAACAGGACGAAAAACATCACCGCGAGAAAGCTGCCGAGCGCGAGAAAGAACAGCATGGCCTGCGACAGCACGAGAAGCCGCAGGACACGGCGCTTTTCGATGGCGATCTCGTTGCCCAGCAGTTCCAGGCGGGTGCGCCCCATCGCGACGAACGTCGCCGCGAGGCGCTTGATCGAAGCGAAGAGCCCCTCGCTTCCGGGGTCAGCAGCCATCGAGGATCAACGGCGGCCGAGGATGAAACCCACCAGGAACCCGACCCCTGCGGCGACGCCGATCGACTTCCAGGGGTTTTCGTGGACGTAGGCGTCGGTGGCTTTCGCCATGGCGCGCGTTTTTTCGCGCAACACGGCTTCAGCGTCGGCCAGGCGGACGCGCGCGGCATGGAGGCGTTCCTGGATGCGGGCGCGCAACGAGGCGATTTTCTCCCCCGTCTGGTCGGCAGTGGCCTTGAGCATGTCTTCGGCATCGGCGATGACGGCTTTCATGTCGGAAACGAGTTTTTCCTGGCTGGCAACGGTGTTTTCTGTGGACATGGTCATGCCTTTCTTTTCGAGGTTGGAGAAAGTCTCAGGTTACCAGACATGGGTAACTTATTTTTTAATTTGGGACGGATTGAATGATTTCAAGCGTGGCGCCCGTGGGGACGGACCGGCTGCACGCCGGCGCAAGGGATTCGCCCTCAGGAAGTTGTTGCGTCGCCCGGCGTGTCCCGCAGTTCCGGGCCCGGCGTGCCGCCGGGAAACCTGGCGTACTCGTGCAGGAACGGTGGTGCGGCTTCGCTATTTGCCGTCGCCGCGCGCCCCCGGCGCGACCCGATGCTCGACCGCGAACACCGCGGCTTCCACGCGCGACGATAGGTTGAGCTTGGCGAGGATGTGGCGCACGTGGAGCTTGACGGTGTCGTGGCTGATGTCCAGCGTGCGGGCGATGGCCTTGTTGGATTCGCCGCGCGAGAGGTGGGCGAGGATTTCGCGCTCGCGCGGGGTCAGCGCGTCGAGCAGGGAAGTCGAATCCTGGCCTTTCTTGTCGTAAAGATTGACGAGCTTGGCGGTCATCGCGGGGGCGACGACGGTTTCGCCGCGCTGGGCGCGCAGGATGGCGTCGACGACTTCGTCGGGCTCCATGCTCTTCAGGAGATACCCGTTGGCGCCGGCGCGCAGCGCGCGGGCGAGGTCGTCCTCGGCCTCGGACAGGGTGAGGATGAGCACGGGCAGCTCGAAGCCGTCGGCGCGCAGCTGCTGCATCAGCGTGATGCCGTCGGTGCCGGGCATGTTGAGGTCGAGGATGAGCACGTCGGGACGGTGCGCCCTGAGCAGCATCTCGACGTCTTCCGGTTTGCCGGTGAAGGCGGTGACCTCGATTTCACCGCTCTGCTCGAGCAGTTCGGCCAGGCCTTTGCGGAACAGGGTGTGGTCGTCGACGAGGATGATGCGCGTCTGGCTCATGCGGCGTGTTCGGTGGGCTGGTGGGGCGCGGCGCGCTGGGGAAAGACCAGGCGGATGACGGTGCCGCCGGCCGGGCGCGATTCGATCGAGAGCTTGCCGCCGAGTTTGGCGGCGCGCTCGCGCATGATGGTGAGCCCAAAGCTCTTGCCCATGGTCGACGACTCGGCGTGCTTTTTCTGCACGCCGACGCCGTCGTCGGCGACGTTGACGATGTACTGGCCGTCGTCGAGGTCGAAGGTGATGACGACGTGGCGCGCGCGCGCGTGCTTGGCGATGTTGTAGAGCGATTCCTGGATGATGTGGAAGACCTGGATCTCCTCGTCGGGGGTCAGGCTCACGTCCTGCACCAGGTTGAGGAAATCGACGTCGGCGTTGGCTTTCTTGCGGAAGCTCTTGGCGAGTTCCTGGATCGCCGGCACCAGACCGCGCGGGTTGATGCGATCGCGGTACTGGGTGATGAGGTCCCGGAGGTCGGCGTAGGCGAGGTCGACGGCTTCCTCGACGTCGCCGAGGTAGCGATTGGCTTTCGGGTAGTCCTCGTTGCGCATCGCGTCGCTCAATACCGTGAGCCGCATCTTGGCGTAGGCGAGCGTCTGCGCGAGCGAGTCGTGGATCTGGTTGGCGAGCATCTGGCGCTCGTTCATCAGCGAAATGCGCATGTTCTCGCGGGTGAGCCGCGCGTTCTCCAGGGCGATGCCGAGGTGTTCGCTGATCGAGCGGAACAACAGGCGCACGTCTTCCGGAACGACCTGGCCTTCCTCCATGAAGAGGTTGTAGACGCCCATGACCTGGTTCTTGTGCATCAGCGGCACCGCCACCACGCTGTTGCAGGTGCCGCTGAAATAGGCGTCGTCGGCCTGACGTTTGCAGTAGGCGACGTTGTTCCAACTGCTGACGGTGACTTCGCGCGCGGCCTTGCCGCACACGCCGCAGTCGACGCTGACGAGCGCCTCGTGCTCGACCAGGTGCGCGGGCAGGCCGACCGAGCCGATGAGCTTGAGATGGGTACGGTCGTCGGTGATCACGCGCACCGCGCCGGCCTGCGCGCCGGCGAGCCGGATCATGGTCGTGAGGAAGCGCCCCAGCAGCTGTTCGACGTTGGCATCGGTCGACAGGCTGGTGGTGATTTCCGACAGCACCTTCAGCGCCGGCACGCTGACGTTGCCGGAATCGACCGGGGTGTGCTGGATCAGCGGCTGGATGTTGTCTTTCATGGCACGTGGATGACAGGAACGCTTGTCAGCATAGCCGATTTGAGTGCGATTCCGTCTCCCCGGTTCAGGGCGGCAGCACGGGGTCGAGGTCCTCGGGAAAGCCGCCCTGCACCGGCGCCGGCTTCTTCGCCGGCGGGTCGGCTTGGCTGGTCGCGCCGTCGGGTTTCTCGCGCGCGGGCTTGGGCGGCGCGACCGGAACCGGCACGGGCGCGGCTTCCTCGGTAATGACGGGCTTGGCGGGCGCCGGGGGCGGCACCAGCTTGAGGTGCGGCTGCAGTTGCGGCAGCAGGGTTTTCAGCATTTGTGCGGTGAGCGAGCTGGTGAAGCCGAACTGGCCGGCCTGCTCGCCCTGCACCAGCGCGGTCAGCGTGCCGAAGTGCCTGTCGCCGAGGTAGAACACGAAGGTTGCGGTGCGGTTGACCACGCGCGATTCGAGCAGCTGGCCGCCGCGGCCGTAGCGCTCGAAGCGATGGTCGCCGGTGCCGGTCTTGCCACCGATCGGCAGCGGCTGCCCGTCCGCGTATTTGAGCGCGTTGGCGAGTCGCGCCGCAGTGCCCTGTTCGACCACCTGCGCGAGCGCGCGCCGCACGGTCTGCGCGACCTCGGCGGGCATGAGGCGCTCGCCCGCGACGGGGCCGGGCGAGACGCGGGTGTCGTAAGGGGTGTTGGCGGCGAAGCGCATGCCGGCGAGGCTCGCCATGGGCATGCGCACGCCGTCGTTGACGAGGATGCCCATCAGCTCGGCCAGCGCGGCGGGACGGTCGCCGGAGCTGCCGATCGAGGTGGCGTAGGACGGGGTGATGGTGTCGAAGGGGTAGCCGAGCCGCTTCCAGTCGGCCAGCAGGCGGTCGAAGGCCTCGACTTCGAGCAGCGACTGGATGCGGATGTCCTGCGCGTTCTTGCGGCTGGTGTCGAACAGCCAGCCGTAGACCTCGAGGCGCACGCCGGCGCCGGCCTCCTGCAGTGTCCTGAGGTCGATGCCGGGGCGGGTGCGCAGCATCTTCACCACCCACAGCTCGAGCGGGTGGATCTGCGCGATGTAGCCGCGGTCGTTGAGGCTGTAGGCATCCGGCGCATGGGTGCGGAAAAGCGCCTCCAGCGCCTGCCGGCCCAATTCGGCGCTCGCCGGCACATGGGTGTGCAACGCCTGCACGAAGGTGTCGAAATCGGCCTCCGGTTCGAGGTAGCGGTACACCGCGGCGAAGCGGCGCGGGTGCACGCCGGCGCGCGTGTAGAGGGCCGCGGCCATGTCCTCGGCGCTGGACGCCTTGTGGCGCTGGTAGAAATTGCTGATGAAGACCCGCCCTTCGCGGTCGACGAAGCGCGCGAGGTAGGTGTCGCGCAGCGGGTTTGCGGCGTCGTCGAGGATGCGCGCGGCCGCGCCCGGCGTACTGCCGCTGTAGTGGCGGATGATGTCGCGCATCATGCGGATGTACACCAGGTTGACCGAATTGCGCGTGGCCTCCCACACGTCCATCACGCGGCCGTTGTCACGGGCGTCGAAGTTGGCGAAGTGATGCACGCCGCCGCCGGTGAAGAAGGGTTCGGGCGCCGCAGAGTAGCTGCGGCCCATCGCGGCATCGAGCGTCGTGGCGAGCGGTTCGTTGCGGTTGGCCAGAAGGCGCGTCGCCACCCACTGCGCCAGCACGTCGCGCTGCGGCGCGGCTTTCTGTGCCAGCGCGGCGGGGTCGAGCGCGCGGAATTCGGCGTGCAGCCGCGCGATGACTTCCAGGTAGGTGACGAGCGTGCGCAGCTTGGCGGTCGAACCGAGGTCGAGGCGCGCCTGGCTGTTGATGTCGAAGGGCTGGTTGAGGTTGTCGGCCTGGACGCGCAGCAGATTGCCTTGCGGGCTTTTCTCGTACAGCGTGAAGCTGTAGATCACCTCGCCAAGCGGATTGTCGGGCGCCAGCAGGCGGTGGCCGATCAGCCCCGAAGCGGCGGCGGCCTCGGGCCGGGCGAGGCTCTGCAGGTAGGTGCTGACGATCTTCTGCGCCGGCTGGTTGATCGTGGTCTGCACCTCGAGGTCGAGGCGGTCGAGGTCGTACAGGCGCGCTTCGCCGAGGAGCTGCGCGACGCGGATGCGCTGCGCGTTGGCGGCCTTCTGGTCGACGAAGCGCGGCGGCGGCGGGTCGGTGCGCTGCTCGGGGCCGCGCAGGCGCACCTGCTTGGCCTGGTCGGCGAGCGCGCGCGTGATGATCCCCGCATTGGCGAGGAGGTCGAGGTGGTCGTCGGTGAGCGCGTCGAGCGCCTTGCGGTTGGACGCGAGGTAATACGAAGGGCGCCGTTCGGCGACGATGAGCGACAGGGCATGCTTGAGTGCGCTCGCGTAGGCCGGGTCTGCCGCCGCGCTGCTCCCACCGGTCCGGCTGCGCTGCGTGGCGGCGGGCTTGCCGTTCGCGGCGTGGCGCTTGAGTACTTCGTTGACGCTGTCGAAATCGAGCCCGTACCACGCCCACAGCCCGTCGCCGATGCCGTGCACTTCGCCAAAACGCGGCGCGGCGGCGAGCGGCACGGTATTGAGGTAGGCAGTCACGGTTTCGCGGCGCATGTCCAGCGTGTTGGGGCCGTTGAGGTAGGCCCTGAGGCTGGCGGTTCCCATCTGGCGCAGCTTCTCGCGCATGTCGGCGGTACGCCCCTCGGGCGAGTGGCGGTATTTCTCGATCTGCGTCGGGAGCGTGCTGCCCCCCGGCACGTTGCGGTTGCGGTCGACGAGGCTGATGCCTTTTTCCAGCACGGCCTGCGCGAGGCGGTCCCATTCGACCGCCGGGTTGCGGGTGGGGAACTGTTCGGCGAGCAGTTCGCGGTTCTCGATGTAGACCAGCGCGTCGACCAGGATTCTGGGGATCTCCGCGAAGTCAGCGTAGACCCGGGTGGGGTAGCGTGCCTGGTAGAGCGTTTGGCCGTCGCTGTCGAGCAACGCGAGGCCGGCCTGGTCCTTCTCGTGGTAGGGCAGGAAAAGACCGAGGTCGGCGACCCGCGCCATCTGCAGGCTGATGCGCGCCTGCGCGTCGATTTTCCAGCCGGCCTTCTGCAGGCGGGCGAGATAACCGGGCAGCTTGCTGTAGCCGAGGCGCACGTCGTAGGGACCGTCGCCGGGAAAGCGGATGCGGTCGGACGGGCCGGGGCGCAGTTGCCAGGTCATTTTCTGCGCGGTCTTGGCGAGGTAGCGCGCCTCGAGCGCGGAGGACACCAGTTCGTAGGCCACCAGGCCGACCAACCCGATGCCCAGCAGCAGGACGCCGAGCCCGATCAGGATGCGGCGCGGAAGCTTACGCATGGAGCCAGTCGCGCGCGGGCAGGAAATCGGTGTAGAGGCGCGCCTCCGGCGTGCCGGCCGCGGGCTGCCAGTCGTAGCGCCATTTCACGAGCGGCGGCAAAGACATCAGGATCGACTCGGTGCGGCCGCCCGACTGCAGGCCGAACAGGGTGCCACGGTCGTACACCAGGTTGAACTCGACGTAACGGCCGCGCCGGTAGGCCTGAAAGTCGCGCTCGCGCTCGCCGTAATGGGTGTCGCGGCGGCGTTCGAGGATCGGCAGGTAGGCGGGGAGGAAGGCGTCGCCCACGCTCTTCGTCATGGCGAACGCGTGGTCGAAACCGCCTTCTGCGAAGTCGTCGAAGAACACGCCGCCGATGCCGCGCGCCTCGTTGCGGTGCTTGAGGAAGAAGTAGGTGTCGCACCACGCCTTGAAGCGCGGGTGGAGGTGCGCGCCGAACGGATCGAGCGCGGCCTTGCAGGTGGCATGGAAGTGACGCGCGTCTTCCTCGAAGCCGTAATAGGGCGTGAGGTCCATGCCGCCGCCGAACCACCACACGGGGGCCTCGCCGTCCTTGGTCGCGACGAAGCAGCGCACGTTCATGTGCACCGTCGGCGCGTAGGGATTCTCCGGGTGCAGCACCAGCGAGACGCCCATCGCCTCCCAGCGGCGGCCGGCGAGCTCGGGCCGGTGCGCGCTGGCCGACGGTGGCAACTGGCTGCCCGTCACGTGCGAGAAGTTCACCCCGCCGCGCTCGAACACGCGGCCTTCCTCGATCAGGCGCGAGACGCCGCCGCCGCCTTCGGGCCGTTGCCAGGCGTCGCTGCGGAAGGGCAGGCCGTCGGCGGCTTCGAGGGCGGCGACGATGCGCGCCTGGAGGTCGGTGAGCCAGGCCTTGACGGCGGCGGTGTCGATGGCGGTGTCAGGCATCAGGGGCGAAGAATCGTTCCGGTGGCAAGGTCGATGAGCGTGGAGGGCCGGCGGCGCGTGCCGATGCGGCCGGGAAGCACGCGCACGCGCCGCCCGAATATTCTGCGGCATTCGGCGGCGGTTTTGGCGGGCTTGTGGCCGCTTATGTTGGCGCTGGTGGAAACGAGCGCCATGCCGAGCGCGCGGCACAGGCGCGCGGCGGCCGGGTGTGCGGTGACGCGCACGGCGATGGTCGGGCGGCCGCCGGTGAGCAGCGCCGGGCAGGCAGCGGATGCGGGCACGACCCAGGTGACCGGGCCGGGCCAGGTCTTGGCCATGCGCGCGCGGTCGGCCGCGCCGAGCGCGCCGACGAAGGGCGCGAAGCGCCTGAACGTGTCGGCGATGAGCAGCATGCCCTTGGCCGCGCTGCGGCCCTTGAGCGCGATGAGCCGGCGCAGCGCGCGCACGTTGCGCGGGTCACAGCCCAGCCCGTAACAGGATTCGGTGGGGTAGGCGATCAGGCCGCCGCGCGCGAGATGCGCACGCAGCGCGCCAGCCTCATTCCTCACGCCGTACGCCCCCCTTCTTGCGATCCAGCGCGCGCCAGCCGATGTCGCGGCGGAATTGCATGCCGTCGAAGTGGATGCCGGCGATGGCGTCGTAGGCGCGCTTCTGCGCCATGCGCACGCTGTCGCCGAGCGCAGTCACCGCGAGCACGCGGCCGCCGCTCACCACGAGGCGGCCGTCCTGCAGGGCCGTGCCCGCGTGGAACACGTGCAGATCGTCGGCGGCGGCCGGCAGCGGGCCGATGACGGCGCCCTGCTTCGGCGCCTCGGGATAGCCTTCGGCGGCGAGCACGACGGCGAGCGCGGTGCGGCGGTCCCATTCGACCTCGACCTGGTCGAGGCGGCCGGCCACGGCGGCGTCGATGAGCGTCACCAGATCGGATTTGAGCCGCATCATGATCGGCTGCGTCTCGGGGTCGCCCAGGCGGCAGTTGAATTCGAGCACCCTGGGCGCGCCGTCTGGCGACACCATGATGCCGGCGTAGAGAAAGCCGGTGTAGCGGATGCCTTCACGCGCCATGCCCTCGACGGTGGGCGTGATCACCTCGCGCATGATGCGCGCGTGCAGCTCGGGGGTGACCACCGGCGCCGGCGAATACGCGCCCATGCCGCCGGTGTTGGGGCCCGTGTCGCCGTCCTTGAGGCGCTTGTGGTCCTGGCTCGAGGCGAGCGCGAGCACGTGCTCGCCGTCGACCATGACGATGAAGCTCGCTTCCTCGCCTGTCAGGCATTCTTCGATGACGACGCGATGCCCGGCGTCGCCCATCGCATTGCCCGAGAGCATCGCGTCGACCGCGGCGTGCGCTTCCGCCGCCGTCGCGGCGACGACGACGCCCTTGCCGGCGGCGAGGCCGTCGGCCTTCACCACGATGGGTGCGCCGTGCCGATCGATGTAGGCGTGCGCCGCGGCAGCGTCGCTGAAGGTGCCGAATGCGGCGGTGGGAATGCCGTGGCGCGCCATGAACTGCTTGGCGAAATCCTTCGACGATTCCAGTTGTGCGGCGGCAGCGCTCGGGCCGAAGATCTTCAGTCCGGCGGCGCGGAAGGCGTCGACCACCCCGGCGGCGAGCGGCGCCTCGGGGCCGACCACGGTCAGCGCGATCTCCTCGCGACGGGCGAACTCGACCAGCGCGGGAATGGCGGAAACCGGCACGTTGACGAGACCGTCTTCGAGCGCGGTGCCACCGTTGCCGGGGGCGACGTAGACCTGGGAAACCTTGGGCGATTGCGCGAGTTTCCACGCCAGGGCGTGTTCGCGTCCGCCGGAGCCGATGACGAGGAGTTTCATGGGTGTGAGGGCTGAGGCGTTAGGGGTTAGGGTGCGGGTTGGCGCGGGCGCTGACGTTCGCGGTTTTCGCTTCACGCCTTGCGCCTCACGCCTCGCCGGCGCATCAATGCCGGAAATGCCGCGTGCCGGTGAACACCATCGCGATCCCGTGTTCGTTGGCCGCGGCGATGACCTCGTCGTCGCGCATCGAGCCGCCGGGCTGGATGACCGCCCGGATGCCGGCCGCGGCGGCCTGGTCGATGCCATCGCGGAAGGGGAAGAAGGCATCGCTCGCCATCACCGACCCGGGGACCGCGAGGCCGGCATGCTCGGCCTTGATCGCGGCGATGCGCGCGGAGTTGACGCGGCTCATTTGTCCCGCGCCGACGCCGATGGTCATGCGGTCTTTCGCGTAGACGATGGCGTTGGATTTCACGAACTTGGCGACGCGCCAGGCGAACAGCAGGTCGTCCATTTCCTGATCGGTCGGCGCGCGTTGCGTCACCACGTTCAATTCCGCATGGAGCAGCACGTCGGCGTCCTGCACCAGCAGGCCGCCGGCGACGCGCTTCATGTCGAGCTGCGCCACCGCCCCCGACCACGCGCCGCACTCGAGCAGGCGCACGTTCTTCTTCGTGGCGACGGCGGCGGAAGCTTCCGGGCTGACCTCGGGCGCGACGATGACCTCGACGAACTGGCGCTCGACGATGGCGGCGGCGGTCGCGCCGTCGAGCCGGCCGTTGAAGGCGATGATGCCGCCGAAGGCCGACTCGGGGTCGGTCCGATACGCGCGGTCGTAGGCTTCGAGCAGGGTCGCCCCGTAGGCGACGCCGCACGGGTTGGCGTGCTTGACGATGACGCAGGCGGGGGCGGCGTCGAACAATTTCACGCATTCGAGCGCGGCGTCGGTGTCGGCGATGTTGTTGTAGGAAAGTTCCTTGCCCTGGAGCTGGCGCGCGCTGGCGATGGTGCCGGCCGGCGCGCCCGCCTCGACGTAGAAGGCCCCGGCCTGGTGCGGGTTCTCGCCGTAACGGCAGACCTGGGCGCGGGTGAAGTTCAGGTTGAGGCGCTCGCCGAACCGCGTTTTCCCGCCGGTGGCGTCGAGCGCCGTGAGGTAGTTGGAAATCGCGCTGTCGTATTCGGCGGTATGGGAAAACGCCTTCTTTGCCAGCGTAAAGCGGGTGGCATCGGAGAGCGCGCCGCCATGCGCCTGCATCTCGGCGACCAGCGCCGGGTAGTCGGCCGGGTCGGTGACGATGGCGACGAAGCGATAATTCTTGGCCGCGGAGCGCACCATCGCCGGGCCGCCGATGTCGATGTTCTCGATCGCGTCGTCGAGCGTGTGCGGGCGGGCGACGGTCTCGCGGAAGGGATAGAGGTTCACGCACACGAGGTCGATGTTGGGGATGCCGTGCGCTTGCATGGTCGCCACGTGGTCGGCGAGGTCGCGCCGGCCGAGGATGCCGCCGTGCACTTTCGGATGCAGCGTTTTCACGCGGCCGTCGAGCATTTCCGGGAAACCGGTGTAGTCGCTGACGTCGATCACCGCGAGCCCGGCGTCGCGCAGGGCCTTGGCGGTGCCGCCGGTGGAGAGCAGTTCGACGCCCGCTTGGCTGAGCGCACGGGCGAAATCGACGAGGCCGGTCTTGTCGGAAACGGAAAGCAGGGCACGCTGGATTTTCATGGCGGAGGTCAGTCGGAAAGGCCGTGTTCGCGCAGTTTCTTGCGCAGGGTGTTGCGGTTGATGCCGAGCATGTCGGCGGCGCGCGTCTGGTTGCCTTCGGCGCGGTCGAGGATATAGGCCAGCAAGGGTTTTTCGACCGCGCTCAGCACCATGTTGTACACCTCGCTCGGCGGCTCGCCGTCGAGATCCTTGAAATAGCGGTTGAGCGACCGCCGCATGCACGCGGCGATTTCGTTTTCTTCGATCATGCTGAAGTTCTCCTTCATGCCGCGAGCCGTGCGGCGCGTGTCCCCGCATGGGGGGACGGCATGGCTTCGTTGTTGTCGTGTTCGTAGCGAAGCCGGCTGTCGGCGCGCGCGGCCTGCGAGAAAAATTCGTTCACCACGGCGAGTTGTTCGGCCACGCTGTCGAGCTGGTTCATGGCGTGGCGGAAGGCGCTGCTGCCGATGAGCCCCTTCGTGTACCAGGAAATGTGCTTGCGCGCGACGCGCACGCCGGTGACCTCGCCATAGAAGGCGTAGAGGTCGTGCAGATGGCCGAGCAGCACGGTGTGGATCTCGGCGACCTCGGGTGGCGGCAGATGCGTGCCGGTGGCCAGGTAATGCGCGATTTCGCGAAAGATCCACGGCCGCCCCTGCGCGGCGCGGCCGATCATCACGGCGTCCGCGCCCGTGTAGTCGAGCACGTGTTTCGCCTTTTCCGGCGAAGTGATGTCGCCGTTGGCGATGATCGGGATCCTGGCTTCGGCCTTGACGGCCTTGATCGTGTCGTACTCGGCCTCGCCGGTGTAGCCGCAGGCACGGGTGCGGCCGTGCATCGCCAGCGCCCGCACGCCGGCGTTCTCGGCGATTTTCAGGATATTGAGCGCATTGCGGTGCTCGCGGTCCCAGCCGGTGCGGATCTTCAGCGTCACCGGCACCTCGGGCACGGCGCGGACGACGGCGTCGAGGATGCGCCCGACCAGCGCCTCGTCCTGCAGCAGCGCCGAACCCGCCATCACGTTGCACACCTTCTTCGCCGGGCAGCCCATGTTGATGTCGATGATCTGCGCGCCGCGGTCGACGTTGTGGCGCGCGGCCTCGGCCATCATCGCCGGGTCGGCGCCGGCGATCTGCACGCTGATCGGATCGACCTCGCCCTCGTGGTTGGCGCGCCGCGCGGTCTTGGCCGAGCCATACAGCAGCGAGTTCGACGTCACCATCTCGGACACGGCCATGCCGGCGCCGAGCTGCTTGCACAGCTGGCGGAACGGCCGATCGGTCACCCCGGCCATGGGGGCGACGATGAGCTTGTTCTTGAGGACGTGGTGACCGATACGCATAAGGGGACGCATTTTACCCGCCTCGTCCGCCCCGACAAGCGCATGAATGAACCGGTCGGGTGGAAGCCCGCCGCCATCGCGTCTATGATGGGCGCGGCATGGAATTTTCCAGCAAGCGGAGGGGGCGGGATGAGCATCGTTTCGGAATTCAAGGAATTCGCGGTCAAGGGCAACGCGATGGACCTGGCGGTCGGCGTCATCATCGGCGCGGCTTTCGGCAAGATCGTCGATTCCGTCGTCAGGGACCTGATCATGCCGATCGTCGGCGCGATCTCGGGCGGTTTCGACTTCTCCAACCTGTTCATCGCGCTCGGCAAGGTGCCGGCAGGCACGGCGATGACGCTGGACGCCCTGCGCGCCGCCGACGTGCCGGTGTTCGCCTACGGCAGTTTCCTCACCGTCCTGCTCAATTTCATTATTCTTGCCTTCGTCGTCTTCGTGCTCGTCAAACAGATCAATCGCCTGAAGCAGGAGGCGCCCCCTGTGCCCGCACCGGCGACGCCCGAAGACATCGTGTTGCTGCGCGAAATCCGCGATAGCCTGAGAAAATAGCCACACCTGTTGTGTAACTGCAACCCGATCGCGGGTCGGCGACGACGGATATGGCAAACGGGTTGGTCCGCAGCGGCGCGAGCGGTACAATTCAACCATTCGTCTGTCCGAGATATAGGCAGGCCGTCATTTATTTCTTTGGGAGTCGCATCATGATGAAACACGCTCGCGTGGCCGGCGCACTGGCCGGCATGCTGGTATTCGGCGCCGCGGCCGCGGCGGACATGCCGGAACACGAATTCGGCCTGCTGCTCGGTGCGGGCTGGGCCGACAAGGATCTGGTCGGTGGCAAGGATGGCGACGCCAACCCCCTGTTCGGGGTTCGCTACGGCCAGCGTCTCGGCACCAGCACCAATTTCTTCGGCGACCTGGTTTACGGCAAGTACGACGGCAACCGCGCCGGCGTGGGCGATGCCGACGTGACCACGCTGCGTGGCGGCCTCGAATGGCTGTTCTCGCAGCAGCAGCGCTACAACTGGTTTCTCTCTGGCGGCCTTGGCCTTATCAACGTCAACACCGACAATGGACCCGATTTCACCCGTCCGCTGGTTTCGGTCGGCGTCGGCCAGTCGTGGGCCGTCGGCGCCAACGACGCCTTCCGCTGGGAAGTGCGCGCCGACCAGTCGTTCGGCAATGATTCCCTGCCCAACGCCAGCCTGACCAACTTCCAGGCGCTGCTGGGCTATTCCTGGGGCATCGGCGCCCCGCTCGACTCCGACGGTGACGGCGTGCCCAACCGCGCCGACCAGTGCCCCAATACCCCCAAGGGCGCCCAGGTCGACGCCAAGGGCTGTCCGCTGGACAGCGACGGCGACGGCGTGTTCGACGGCCTCGACAAATGCCCGGGCACCCCGGCCGGCGTGAAGGTCAACGCCGACGGCTGCCCGCTCGATACCGACGGCGACGGCATTCCCGACTATCTCGACAAGTGCCCGACGGTACCGGCGCCCGGCACCCCGGATGGTTGCCCGCCCAAGGCCGCTGAACCGGCGCCGGCCCCCGCGCCCGCGCCTGCGCCGGCCGACACGACCCCGCGCAAGCTGGTCCTGGAGGGGGTGAACTTCAGCATCGACAGCTCGAAACTGATGCCGGAGTCGCAAGCCATCCTCGACAACGCCGCGGCGACGCTCAAGGGCTGGGACGACGTCAAGGTCATGATCGAGGTGGCCGGCCACACCGATTCGACCGGCAGCGCGGCCTATAACAAGAAGCTGTCCGAGCGGCGCGCGAAAACCGTGCGCGCGTACCTGATCTCCAAGGGCATCGCCGCAGACCGCCTGATCGCCAAGGGCTACGGCGAATCGCAGCCGGTGGCGGACAACCGCACCAAGGAAGGCCGCTACAAGAACCGCCGGGTGGAACTGATCCCGCTCAAGTAAGCGGCTTCAACCAGGTCAAAACGGGCGCCCGCGGCGCCCGTTTTTTTATCCCCGCCGCCTGCGCCGGTCAGTGCGCCGCCTCCCAGTTGCGGCCGGCGCCGACGCCGACGCGCAGCGGCACCTTGAGCTGCGCGACATTGCACATGTGGGCCGGCAGTTCGGCGCGCACGCGGTCGAGTTCATGGTCGGGCACTTCGAGCACGAGTTCGTCGTGCACCTGCAGCAACAGGCGGCTGCCGAGCTTTTCGGCGTCGAGCCAGCCCTGCACCGCGATCATCGCCAGCTTGATGAGGTCGGCCGCGGTGCCCTGCATGGGGGCGTTGATCGCGGCGCGTTCGGCGCCCTGGCGACGCTGCGGGTTCCTGGCGTTGATTTCCGGCAGGTACAGGCGGCGGCCGAACACGGTCTCGACGTACCCCTGGCGGCGCGCGGTTTCACGGGTGCGCTGCATGTAGTCGGCGACGCCGGGATAGCGCGCGAAATAGCGGTCGATCCAGGCCTGCGCGGCTGCGCGCTCCAGGTTCAACTGCGCGGCGAGACCGAACGCCGACATGCCGTAGATGAGTCCGAAATTGATTACCTTGGCCATGCGCCGCTGCTCGGCGCTGACCTGGTCGAGTGGCACGCCGAAGACCTCGGCGGCGGTCGCGGCGTGGATGTCGCGGTCCTCGGCAAAGGCCTTCAGCAGGCCCGCGTCGCCGGACAAGTGCGCCATGATCCTGAGCTCGATCTGCGAATAGTCGGCCGACACCAGCACGTGGCCGGGCGGGGCGATGAAAGCCTCGCGGATGCGGCGGCCCTCGGCGGTGCGCGCCGGGATGTTCTGCAGATTGGGGTCGGCGCTCGCCAGGCGGCCGGTCACCGCCGTGGCCTGCGAATAGCTGGTATGCACGCGTCCGGTGCGCGGGTCGATCATCTGCGGCAGCTTGTCGGTGTAGGTCGATTTCAGCTTGGCGAGTCCGCGGTAGTCGAGGATGGCGCGTGCGATGGGGTGGTCGAGCGCCAGTTGCGCGAGCGTTTCCTCGTCCGTCGACGGCGCGCCGCTCGGTGTCTTCCGGACAACCGGCAGGCCTTTCTGCTTGAACAGGATGTCGCCGATCTGCTTGGGCGAGCCGAGGTTGAACGGCTGGCCGGCTTCCTGGAAGGCGCGCTGTTCGAGTTCCAGCATTTTCCGGCCGAGCTCGCTGCTTTGCTGGGCCAGCAGCGCCCGGTCGAGCAGCACGCCGGCGCGCTCCATGCGGAACAGGATGTCGGCCACCGGCAGCTCGATCCTGCGGTAGACGAAGTTCAGCTTGTCGGAGGCGGCGAGTTGCGGCGCGAGCGCGTCGCGCACGCGCAGCGTGACGTCCGCGTCCTCGGCGGCGTATTCGCTGGCGCGCTCGATGGCGACCTGCTCGAAGCCGATGCGCCCCGCGCCCTTGCCGGTGACGTCGTCGTAGCTGATCGTGGCAAGGCCGAGGTGGCGCGCCGCGAGGCTGCCGAGTTCGTGCGGCTGGTGGGCCTCGAGCACGTAGGACTGCAGCAGGGTGTCGTCGGCCACGCCGGCGAGCGTCACGCCGACGTTGGCGAAAATGTGGCGGTCGTACTTGAGATGCTGGCCGACGATCTTCGGCTCGGACGATTCGAGCAGCGGCGCGAGCTTCGCCAGCACCACGTCGCGCGCCAGTTGCGCGGGCGCCCCCGCATAGTGGTGGGCGAGCGGCACGTAGGCGGCCTCGCCCGGGGCGACCGCGAAGGAAATGCCGACCAGCTCGGCCTGCATGGGATTGAGGCCGGTCGTCTCGGTGTCGAGCGCGAAGGCGGGGGCCGCCGCGAGCTTCGCGATCCAGGCGTCGAGCTGCGACTCGGTCAGGATCGTTTCATAATGCGCCCGGTGCGCGCCGCTGCCATCCTGCGCCGGCAGGTCGGGCGAGGCGGTCGCCGCGGCGTCGAGTTCGCGCAGCCAGGTGCGGAATTCGTAGCGCTCGAACAGCGCCCGCAACGTGTCGGTGTCGCGTGGCTTCAGCACCAGGTCGTCGAAATCGAAGGGCAGCTCGACGTCGGTCTTGATGGTGAGGAGCGTGCGCGCCTGCGGCAGCCAGTCGCGCGCGGCGCGCAGGTTGTCGCCGACCACGCCCTTGATCTCGTCGGCGTGCGCCAGCAGGTTGTCGAGCGTGCCGTATTCGGTGAGCCACTTGACCGCGGTCTTGGGGCCGCACTTGGCGACGCCCGGCACGTTGTCGACGGCGTCGCCGACCAGTGCCAGGTAGTCGACGATGCGCTCGGGCGGCACGCCGAACTTGGCCTCGACTCCGGCCGGGTCGAGCGTTTCCTCGCTCATGGTGTTGACCAGGGTGACGTGGTCGTCGACCAGCTGCGCCATGTCCTTGTCGCCGGTGGAGACGATGCTGCGCACGCCGCGTGCCGTGGCATGCCGAACCAGCGTGCCGATGACGTCGTCCGCCTCGACGCCATCGACGATGACGAGCGGCCAGCCTTCGGCGCGGATCGCGGCGTGCAGCGGCTCGATCTGCCGCGCCAGGTCGTCGGGCATCGACGGGCGGTGCGCCTTGTATTGGGGATAGATATCCTCGCGAAAGGTCTTGCCCTTCGCGTCGAACACACAGGCGATATAATCGGCCGCATACTCGCGCCGCAGCTTGTGCAGCATGGCCAGCACGCCCTTGATCGCGTTGGTCGGTTCGCCCGCCGCGTTGCGCAGGTCGGGCAGGGCATGAAACGCGCGGTAGAGGTAGGATGACCCGTCCACCAGCAGCAGCACTTTTGCGGACTGGCTTGAATTAGATTCGTTCACGAGGTTTTCCGGGATGCATTTCGACAAGTTGCCGGACAGTGCCGACCCCACGCGGGCGGCGGAAATCCAGTACTCCGCGCGCGAATCGTGGCGGATGCTGGGGATTATGGCAGAGTTCGTCGAGGCGACCGAACGCCTGGCGTCGATCCGGCCCGCGGTTTCGATCTTCGGCAGCGCGCGCACGCCGCCCGACCACGCCTACTACCTCCTGACCGAAGAAATCGCGCGCAAGCTGTCGGACGCCGGCTTCTCGGTGATCTCCGGTGGCGGCCCCGGCATCATGGAGGCGGCCAACAAGGGCGCCTACTTCGGCAAGTCGCCGAGCGTCGGCCTCAACATCCAGCTGCCGCACGAGCAGAGCGCCAACCCCTACCAGGACATCAGCCAGACCTTCCAGCACTTCTTCGCGCGCAAGGTCATGTTCGTCAAGTTCGCCGCCGCCTACGTCGTCATGCCGGGCGGCTTCGGCACGCTGGACGAGCTGTTCGAGGCGCTCACCCTGGTCCAGACCGGCAAGATCGCGCACATTCCCATCATCCTCGTCGGCAACGGCTTCTGGGCCGGCCTGGTCGACTGGGTGCGGAACTCGCTCATCGCCGAAGGCATGATCTCGCCCGAGGACATCGACCTCATCCGCGTGATCGACCAGCCCGCCGAGGTGGTCGAGGCGATCTTCAGCCACTACGAGAAACGTGGCTTCACGCCTTCGCTCGCCGAGCGCGAAATCCAGCTCAACCTTTGACCGACGCCCCCCCGGAGCCCACCATGCGCCTGATTCCCCTGATCCTGACCCTCTCGCTGAGCAGTCTTGCCGCCGCGCAACCCGGCGAGCGACCGCCCGCGCCGCTGCCCGCGCCCGCCGGCGCGCCCGACGTGAACGAGGCGCCAGCGGTGACGATCAAGCCGAGCAGCCAGGGGCGCGTGATCGAATACCGCGCCAACGGCCGTCTCTACATGCTGAAGGTCATCCCCCGCGTCGGCAAGCCCTATTACCTCATCGACCAGCGGGGCGACGGCCAGTTTGCGCGCCAGGACAGCCTCGACTCCGGCCTGCGTCCGCCAATGTGGGTGATCAAGGAGTTCTGATCCCGGCGCGCAAACAGCGCGATTCCGGGGGGCTCGTCGGGTAGAATCCGCCGCATGACGAACGCACCCGATCAAGATATCCCGCGCAAGGTCGCGGCAAGCCAGGGTTACCGCTGGGTTGTCGAGGGCTTCCGCCTCTACCGCAAGAACCCCCTGCTGCTGTCGGCCGCCTTCGGCGTGCTGTTCGGCATCGTGATGGCGATGAACCTCATCCCGGTCATAGGCAGCTCGCTTTCGGAACTCGCTTCGCCAATCCTGGTGGCAGGCTTCATGGCGGCTTACCGCATGCTGGACGAGGGTCGCGAGCTCGAATTGCCGAACTTTCTTGCCGGCGCGACCGGCCCGGCGATTCCGCTGATGACAGTCGGGGCGGTGCAGTTGCTCGGCGCCCTGGTCATCGGCAAGGTCATGCTCGGCATGGGGTTCGACCCGCAGGCGGTGATGACTGCGGCGCAGACCGAGACGGATCCGGCCGCGATGCAGGCGATCCTCAATCAGGCCATGCCGGCGATTTTCACCGGCATGCTGCTGTTCACCCCGCTCATCATGGCGACCTGGTTCGCGCCGGCGCTGATCCTGTTCGGGGGCGCGCGCCCGGCCACCGCGCTGGGCGTGAGCCTGCGCGCGGTCGCGAAGAACTGGGCCGCGATGCTGGTCAACGGCCTCACGCTCGGGCTGCTGCTGTTCCTCTCGCTGCTGGTACCGATGATGCTCGGCCTGTTGATCGCGATGCCCATCCTGTTCGGATCGCTGTATGCGTCGTATCAGGCGATCTTCGCGGTATGGGCGGACGACACGGCCGAGGCCGCCCCCGACGCTGTCACCCGGCCCTGAGCCTCAGGCCGGCGTGAGCTTGGCGTAGGCGAGCGCCAGCCATTTGGTGCCGGCGTCGCGGAATTTCACCTGCACGCGCGCGTCGGGGCCGCGCCCCTCGAAATCGATGATGATGCCGGCGCCGAACTTGGCGTGCGCCACGCTCTGGCCGACGCGGTAACCGGTGTCGTTGGCCGGTGTCGCGCGCGGTGCCGGGGTGCCCGGCGCATGGCCGACCTCGACCCGGCGGTTCAGATGCAGCAGCACCGCTTCGGGCAGTTCCGACAGGAAGCGTGACGGATAGCCGTAGCGCACCTGGCCGTGCAGCATGCGCGACTGCGCGTGGGTGAGATACAGGCGCCGCCGCGCGCGCGTGATCGCGACGTACATCAGGCGGCGTTCCTCCTCCAGGCCGTTTTCCTCCTGCGCGCTTTGCTCGTGGGGGAACAGGCTCTCCTCGAGCCCGGTGATGAACACGGTGTGGAATTCCAGGCCCTTGGCGGCGTGCACCGTCATCAGTTGCAGCGCGTCCTGGCCGGCGCCGGCCTGGTGCTCGCCGGCTTCCAGCGCGGCGTGCGCGAGAAACGCATCCAGCGTGCTGTCCTCGGATTCCTCGGCGAAGAGCGCGGCGGCGTTGACGAGTTCGTTGAGGTTCTCCAGGCGGTCGGCGCCGTCCTTGTCGGCACGGTAGGTGTCGGCCAGGCCCGAGGCCTCGATGACATGATCGATGGTCTCGGCGAGCGTGAGGCCGGCGGTCGCCGACTTCATGTCCTCGACCAGCCTGGCAAAAATCGCGGCCTTGCCGGCGGAAGTGCAGGCGGCCTGCCACAGGCTCGTGCCCGCGCGCGCGGCGGTCTCCGCCAGCTGCTCGAGCGTCCTCGCGCCGATGCCGCGGGCGGGGAAATTCACCACGCGCAACAAGGCGCCGTCGTCTTCCGGGTTGGTCAGGAGGCGCAGGTAGGCGAGCGCGTGCTTGATCTCCTGACGCTCGAAGAAGCGCAGACCGCCGTAGACGCAGTAGGCCACGC
>DYFW01000220.1 GCA_020725005.1 Thiobacillus denitrificans | reverse complement strand
AAACGGAATCAGACGTCGAGCCCGAAGGCCCGCAGCAAGACAGCCGTATCGTACAACGGCAGGCCCATGATGCCGCTGTAGCTGCCTTCGATATGCTCGACGAAGGCGCCGGCACGTCCCTGGATCGCATAGGCCCCTGCCTTGCCGAGATACTCGCCGCATTCGAGATAGCGCGCGATCGCCTGGGCCTCGAGGGGCGCCAGCCGCACGCGGCTGCTCGACAGGCGCGATTCCACCCGCCCCTCGTGCTGCACCGCCACCGCGGTGTGGACCTGGTGCTCGCGCCCGGCCAGGCGCGCCAGCATGGCCTGCGCGTCGACGCGCCCGTTCGGCTTGCCGAGGATTTCGCCGTCGATTTCGACCACGGTGTCGGCGCCGAGCACGGGGAAACGCAGCAGGTGACGCAGGTCGACGGCACGCCAGCCGCAGGCGGCCTTCTCGACCGCCATGCGCTGCGCGAAATCGACGGCCGGCTCGCCCGGCCACGGCACCTCGGCCACGTCCATGCGGCCGGCGACCGCGCGCAACGGCAGCACGTCGAAGACGACGCCGATCTGCTTCAGGAGCTCGCGGCGCCGCGGCGATTGCGAGGCCAGGTAGATGCGTTTGTCGACCAGCATAGTCGGGGCGGTCAGTCGCGGTGGTAGGGATGTCCCTTGATGATACAGAGGGAACGGTACAACTGCTCGGCGAGCATCACGCGGGCGAGCGCGTGCGGGAGCGTGAGCCTCGACAGCGCCAGTTGTTTCACCGCGCGGGCCTTGACGCTGTCATCGAGTCCGTCTGCGCCGCCGATGATGAAGGCCGGCGACACGCCCTCGTCCATCCAGGCGGTGAGCCAGCCGGCGAGCTCGCGCGTCGTCAGTTGCGCCCCGCGCTCGTCGAGCGCGACCGGCACGCTGCCGGCCGGCAGCGCGGCGAGGATACGTTCGGCCTCGAGCTGCCGAGCCCGCACCCCATCCTCGCCGGCGACGCGGTGGCCGGGCCGGATCTCGGTCAGCGCGAGCGGCAGGTCCGGCGGCATCCGGCGCGCATAGTCGTCGAAACCGGCCGTGATCCATCCCGGCATCTTGTGGCCGACGGCGATCAGGTGCAGTTTCATGTCCGTCGCGAAGCGGACCCGGCTTCAGTGGTCGGCCTGGATATGGCGCGCGCGCGCGGCCTGGCCGGCGCCCCACAGCTCTTCCAGGTTGTAGTGCGCGCGCACCGCGGGCAGCATCACGTGGACGATCACGTCGCCCAGGTCGAGCAGCACCCAGTCGCCACTGTCCTCGCCTTCGGTGTTGCCGACGTACTCGCCGGCTGCCTTCATCTTCTCGCGCACGTTGTCGGCGAGGGCGCGGGTCTGGCGGTTGGAGTCGCCGCTGGCGATCACCATGCGCTCGAACAGCGAGGTGAGCCGGCTGGTGTCGAGCACGGTGATGTCGCGCCCCTTGATGTCCTCGAGGGCGGCGACGATGCGTTTGACCTTGTCTTCGATGTTCATGCGTAGAGTTTCTGTTCCTGAATATAGTCGAGCACGGCGTCGGGCAGCCAGTAGCGTGCGCTGCGATGCCGCGCCAGGGTGTCGCGGATCACGGTGGCCGAGATGTCGAGCAGGGGCGGGGTGCGCAGCAGCACGCCGCCGGCGGGCCCGGCGCAATCCTGCCGGCGCGCCACCTCGCGCTTGAGCTCGGGCGGCAACGCGTCGACCAGCGGCGCCCCCGGCCGCGCCGCCACCGCGACATGGGCGAGATCGAGCAGCCGCTTCCATTCGTGCCACGCCGGCAGGCCAAGAAACGCGTCCGCCCCCAGCAGCAGCCACAGCGGCCGGGCGTCGCCGAGTTCGGCACGCAACGCCGTCAGCGTGTCGACGGTGTAGCTGGGCGCATCGCGCTCGAGCTCGCGCGCGTCGAGCTCGAAACGGGGATTGCCGGCCACCGCGCGACGCACCATCTCCAGCCGGTGGCGGGCAGCGGTGCGCGGCGCGGCGCGGTGCGGCGGCTGCCCGGCCGGGACGAAGCGCACGCGCTCGAGACCGAGCGCATCGGCCATGTCCTCGGCCAGCCGCAGGTGCCCGTAGTGGATCGGATCGAAAGTGCCGCCGAAGACGCCGAGGGGCGGCAAGGGCTCAGCCGCGGACGTGGCCGTCTCCCAGCACCACCCATTTCTGGCTGGTGAGCCCCTCGAGGCCCACCGGGCCACGCGCGTGGATCTTGTCGGTCGAAATGCCGATCTCGGCGCCCAGCCCGTATTCGAAGCCGTCGGCAAAGCGGGTCGAGGCGTTGACGACCACGCTCGCCGAATCGACTTCGCGCAGGAAGCGGCGCGCGCGCCCGTAATCCTCGGTGACGATGGCGTCGGTATGCTGCGAGCCGTAAGTATTGATATGGGTCATCGCGGCGTCGATGTCGTCGACCACTTTCACCGCGATGATGGGGCCGAGGTATTCCTCGCTCCAGTCGGACGCCACTGCGGCTTTCAACTTGTCCGCCGCAATGCCGGCACCCTGCAGAATCGCCAGCGCCTCCGGACAGCCGCGCATTTCGACGCCCTTGCCGGCCAGCATCTTTCCAATAGCCGGCAATGCGGCGGCCGCGACGCCGCGCGCCACCAGCAGCGACTCGGCAGTGTTGCAGGTACCGTAACGCTGGGTCTTGGCGTTCTCGACGATCTTCAGCGCCTTGGCCAGATCGGCGCGGTCGTCCACGTAGACGTGGCAGTTGCCGTGCAGGTGCTTGATCACCGGCACCCGCGCCTCGCCGGTGATGC
>DYFW01000219.1 GCA_020725005.1 Thiobacillus denitrificans | reverse complement strand
CCACCGCCATCATCGGCCCCCAGGGCGAGTGGGTGGCCCGTGCCCCCCTGTTCCAGCAGACCGTGCTGCGCGGCGAGTTCCGCGCCATGCGGGGAGCGACGCCCTACGTGCGCTGGGGGGATTGGCCGGTGCTGATCGGCAGCGCGATCTGCCTGGGACTGGCGGCGCTGCTGCGTCGCCGGGCGGCCTAGCCCTGCCCTTTACCCATAAGTTCAACCAGACCAATCACTCGAGTTGAGGCCGATGTTTCTGCCGGTCGATATACAGCGAGGCCCCCAAGGTCATCAGCTGCAAGGCTGTGAAGCCCTGCCAGAGGAGCTGATGGCCGGGCGGCGGATCGGCGTTGCGTCCGATGTAGCCGCCGAGCTTGGCGAGCAGCCGCACGGCGGCGCCCAAGCGCGTGGGCGGCGGCAACCCGTTCTGCTCGGCGAAGGCCTGCAGCAGCTGCACTTCGATGTCGGTGAACAACACCTCGGCCGGCAGCTGCGGCGTTTCTCGGCCCAGCAAGGTCATCAACATGATGCGCCAGCCGACGACCAGATTGATGGCGATCGCGCGGCGCAAGCGCGCGGCGCTCTCATGGGCCAGCTCCTCGATGCGGCAACCGCTCTTGAGCACCCGGTGCCAGTCTTCGATGCGCCAGCGCAGGCAGTACCAGCGCAGGCACTGTTGGGCCTGCTCGGCGGTGGCCACCGGCAGCGTGGTGAGCAACAACCACTGCACCGCCTCGCGCTCGGGCGGCGGATCGTCCTCGCGCGCATGCACCACCCGCAACTCGATGGGTGCTTTGTCGGCATGCTCGCGCGAGGGCTGCAGCCACACCGTAGCGGCGCGCACCGTGAGTTGCGCCAGGCGCGCGGCCCGCTTCGCACGCGCCTTCTGCTTGCTGCGTTTCGGGCGCGCGCTCTGGCGCCCGATCGCCACGGCGACTTTGCCGAGGATCGGCGCCTGCCCCGCGGCCGCAAAGAGCTTGCTCAGCGCCGCCGGGCTGTCCCCGGCACTCAGGGGCGCCAGCGTGGGCCCCGCCGGCGCAGCCGCCGCCGTCTTGACGATGCGGTTGTGCTTGGCCCGCACCAGCAGGTGCACCCGGCCGCTGCTGCGTTGCGCGTCGAACAACTCGAACAGGTCGGCTTCGCGATCGCACACGTTGATCAGCCGCGTGTTGGGCATCTGGGCCGCCAGCTCCACCAACGCGCGGTGATGCTTGATCCACTTGAAGGTCTTCTTCTGCTCGAGCGGCGCCCCCTTGTCCGCGCGCGCGCCCGGCGCCTCGCAGTCGGCCTGCACCACCCCCAGCGGCAGCCCGTTGGGCGCCAGCGCCACGGTCGTATGCAGATGCAGCCCGCGGCTGTGCGCGCCGGTCTGATTGGTGCCGATCACGCCCAGCCCGTCGCACTGGTCCAGGTTGTGGTAGTCCAGATCGGTGCCGTCCTGCACGCACAGCACCGTGTCTTGCGCCATCATCCGGCGCACCGTGCGGTCCCGATGCGGTCGCAGAATGTTGGCCATCGTGACCCCCGCCGCCTCCTCATCGGCCGCGCTCGCCTCATCGGGCTGATCGATGAAGCGGTAGTAGGCCTTGATCGCCGGCCAGTCGCCTTTGGCCACTCCCGTGAACGCCAGATCCGGCGCTTGTGCTTTGGCTGCCGCCACCTTGACCAGCCTCCTGCTCAGGCGCGCGTCACCCAGGGGCGCACCGCCAAATTCGTGCTGCGCCCACTGCGCACCGTCCACTCCGGCGGCCGGCGCCAGGGGGCCTGCGCCGGCTTCTGGCGCGAGCCCGAGGCGCGCGCGGAAGTTCTCCTGCAGCGGGCACACATAGATGTCCTTGATGCTCTTGGCACAGCGGCTGGAGCGGTCCTGCCGGCCACGACCCTTGGTCTGCCCGAGCTTGATCCAGTTGGCCGCCTGATAGCAGGTACCGGCATGCGCGCTGCGGTCTACGAAACTCTCGACCAGCCAGGGCCGATAGCCGTACTGCTTCTCGAAGTCGCGCGGCAAGGCCGCCAAGCTCATGCACAATACTTTGGAGGCGAGGTTGCGGCAACGCACGCTCGGGCGGATCAGAAACCGGGCCATGCCGACGATCCCGTCCAGATGCGCCCGACGGCACTCGGCATCCCAGCCGATCCAGGCATCGCGGGCGGCCAGCTGCAGCGCCGGTGCGGCAAAACCCACCGCCCCCAGCCAGCCGTGCGCCGAGCCGATCAGATAGCGCAGCTGCCGGCCCACCAGCGGCCCAGCCCCTTGCGGGTGCTCGGCCTGCAGCAGCTCATTCCAGATCTGTCCGAGCCGCCGGCTGTCGACCAAGATCAGCGCGAGCGCCTGCACCTGACCGGCCTGCGTGGGCACGGCTTCGGGGGTGGGCAGCGCACTGCCCAAGCGCCGGGGCCGGCGTGGCCCCGGGCGCACCTGCGGCGGTGGCAGCCGAAAGTGCCCGGCGCGTTCGAGCTCGCGCAGCGCCTTCAGGCACCCGCCCACTTGCACGCGGCCGCGCGGATCGTAGAAGCCAAACTGCTCGCACACGCGAACGGCCAACTGCGTGCGGTGGCCCACCGCCTCGTTCGCCAACAGCTCGCGTACGTAGGCAACGCGCTCGGGCGCGTTCAGAGTCCGCTTGATTTGGTGGCGCCCCGTATGCATACCCGAGAGCGTGCATCAAACGGGACGATTTGTCCAGGGGCGACTTATGGGTATAGGGCAGGGCTAGCCCTGCCCTTTACCCATAAGTTCAACCAGACCAATCACTCGAGTTGAGGCC
>DYFW01000024.1 GCA_020725005.1 Thiobacillus denitrificans | reverse complement strand
CCACCCGCCCCCTTCCAACCCCGGGCGCTTTTGCACACAAGTCAGCACACTACCCACGAGAGCCGCGTGACTATTGGGTTTTCAGCCTTCGATCATGTTCACCCTTTGGGTGACACCACTACACGCCCGATGGCACGCCTGCTCGTGCGCCTGCCTTTGTCGCTCCTCCTTGCCTACCCCGGTAAGCTGCGTCGCCGCTTCGCGGCAGACAGCCGATCAGACGCACCCTCGGGCGCGTCCAACTGCGGTTTTTAGGTTGAAATTCAAGAACTTGAACTTCACAACCGCCTGTCAACCCTGGCCGAATGAATTCAGGAAACGGGCCGCGCTCGGTAGAAGTTCAGCGGCGACGATTTTTGGGCCACCGCCGGCTTCAGTTTCCCCACCACGTGCATTTCGCACGCCTTGCAGTCGAAGCGCAGGGTGAGCTTTTCGCTGCCGTTGACGAGCGTCAGCGGCGCGGCGCGCACGGTGCCCGAAACGCCGATGACGCCCTTGGCCTGTTTGGGGCACAGGCTCAAGGAATAGCGCACGCAGTGCTTGGTGATCATCAGCGAAACCTCGCCCGTTTCCTCGTGGCTTTCGTAGGCGGCGGCGATGACTTTCACGCCGTGTTTCGCATAGAAGTCGCGCGCCTTGTGGTTGTAGACGTTGGCGAGATAGCTCAGCGTGTCCTCGGGATAGGTCGCCGGCGGCTCGACCGGCATTGCACGCGGCGGACGCTGATATGCCGCGGCGCGTGCGGCTTCCAGGGCGGCAATGCCGTCGCGGCGCAGCGCGTTGACGAAGGACGCCGGCAGAAACCAGGTTTGGCTCAGATCGAGCGCAATCTCCATCGGCTCGAAAATCGTGCCGCCGAGCTTGCCGAGGTGCCCGCGCAGCGTGGCTTCGGTCTTGGCGGCGTCCTTGGCCGCTTCCTTCGCGTGTCCGGCTTCCACGGTCGCCACGTTGCCGTCCGCGTCGGTCAGCGTCAGCGCAAAGCCATCCAAGGTTTCATTGAGCCGCAGCCACACGCCGATGCGACGTTCGCTCGATGCCTTGTCGAGCATCCGCGTCCAGTTCACGTCGCGATTGCGGTTCACCTGCGTGCCGGCGCGCAGGTCTTTGAAACTGCCCATCGGATCTTTCGGGAACACGCGCCACACGCCCTCGCCCACTTTCTCGGCGCGGTTGATCGCCAGGCCTGCGAGTTCCTTTTGCAGCGTGTAGTAGCAGAGGCCGTCGCCATTGTGCAGCACGATGTCAGGGGAATCGGTCTCGAGCTCGAGCCATCGATCGCCGAGCTTGCTGACATAGCCGACCGGCAGGCCGGGGTTCTTCGGCGTATCGAAGGCGCCGATGTCGTCACGGCGTCCGCCGACGAAATAGTCGGTGAATTCGCGGTTGAAGTTCTGGTAGGGATCGGGGGTGAAGGCGAAGGTGGTGCGGCCGGACGATGAACGGGCGAACTGCGGGCGGCGTTCGATCAGTTCGTCGAGCAGTTTCCGGTAGTGGGCGGTGATGTTCTTCACGTAGCCCATGTCCTTGTAGCGGCCTTCGATCTTGAAACTACGGATACCGGCGTCGACGAGCGCGTCGAGGTTGGCGCTCTGGTTGTTGTCCTTCATGGAAAGCACGTGTTTGTCGTGCGCGACGATGCGCCCTTCCATGTCGGTGACCTGGTAGGGCAGGCGGCAGGCCTGCGAGCAGTCGCCGCGATTGGCGCTGCGCCCGGTGTGGGCGTGGCTGATATAGCACTGGCCGCTGTAGGCGACGCACAGCGCGCCGTGAACGAAAAATTCGAGCACGGTTTCCGGCCGCAAGGCGGCGCGGATCGCGGCGATCTGCGCGAGATCCAGCTCGCGCGCGAGCACGAGCTGGTTCAGACCCACGTCCTGCAGGAAGGCTGCCTTCTCGGGCGTGCGGATGTCGCACTGCGTGCTGGCGTGCAGCTGGATCGGCGGCAAGTCGAGTTCCAGGAGTCCCATGTCCTGGATGATGAGCGCGTCGACGCCGGCATCAAAAAGCTGCCAGACCTGGCGGCGCGCCGGCTCGAGCTCGTCGTCACGCAGGATGGTATTGAGCGTGACGAACACGCGCGCATTGAAGCGGTGGGCATGCGCGACCAGCCGAGCGATATCGGCGATGTCGTTGGAAGCGGCCGCGCGTGCGCCGAACGATGGGCCGCCAATGTACACGGCGTCGGCGCCGTGGTTGACGGCTTCGATGCC
Source organism: Thiobacillus denitrificans (assembly GCA_020725005.1). Lineage (GTDB taxonomy): Bacteria > Pseudomonadota > Gammaproteobacteria > Burkholderiales > Thiobacillaceae > Thiobacillus > Thiobacillus denitrificans_G. The sequence goes on along the minus strand of DYFW01000024.1, from coordinate 28,240 downwards.
GATGTCGGCGTTGCGCGCGGGGGCGAGGAGTTCGAGTTGATGGGGTAGCACAGGCGGGATCCGGACGGCAAAGGCGTATTTTACCGGACCCCGCCGGCCGGGCGATTTATTGCGCAGGCTTGTTCACCGCCTCGATGGCGATGGCCAGCGTGACCTCGTCGCTGACAAAGGGCACGTTCTTGCCCATGTTGAACTCCGAGCGTTTCACCTGGGTGGTCGCGTTGGCGCCGCAGGCCTCGACCTTCAGCATCGGGTGCGGCTGGCACTTGAAGTGGGTGATCGTCAAGGTCACCGGCCGGGTCACGCCCTTGATGGTGAGGTCGCCCGTCACGCTCGCCGGCTGCTCGCCCTTGAATCTCATCCCGGTCGACTTGAAGGTAATGGCCGGATAGGTGCGCGTATCGAAGAAATCGGCCGCCTGGATATGCTCGTTGAAGAGCGCGTAGCCGGTGTTGACCGAGGTCGCGTCGATGACGACGTCGACCGAGCCGGTCTTCGCCTTGCGGTCGAGCGTGACCGTGCCGCTGGTCTTGTCGAAGCGGTGCGTCTGGTTCGAGAAACCGAGGTGGTTGTAGGTGAAGTACGGGAAGGTGTGGCTGTTGTCGATGGTGTAGGTGAGCGGCGCGGCCTGGGCGGCGAAGGACACGGCGGCGAGTGCGGCGATGAGGGCGATGCGTTTCATGGATGACTCTCCTGGGGCGAATGAACAACGATTACTTGCCGGGGGTGGTGGCAATGCGGAACTTGACCGGGACGTCGTTGGCGACGGTAGCGACATCGGCCCACATGCCCTCGCCGATGCCAAAGTCGAGGCGACGCAGGACGAAGCTGCCGTCGAAGGTGGCGTGGGCCATGCCCGGCGTGTAAGTGACCGGGATGACCAGGTCGCGCGTCCTGCCCTTGAGCGTCAGCGCACCGCGCAATTCATAGCGGTTGCCGCCGAGCGCGCGCACCTCCTTCGAGACGAAGGTCGCTTTGGGGTAAGCGCTGCGATCGAACCACAGCTTGCCGGCGGATTCATCGTCGGCCTCGCGCGAGCCGGCGTCGATGCTGGCGAGGTCGATCTCGATCGTCGCGCGCGCGGCCTCGGGCTTGGCCGGGTCGAAAGCCATCTGCACGGCAAAGCGCTTGAAGCCGCCCTTGACCGGCACGCCCATCTGGCGGAATTCGAAATCGACGCGGCTCTGCTTGGGCAGCACCGTGGTGTATTCGACGGCGTGCGCCATCGGCGCAGCCAGCACGGCAATCAGGGTGAAGACGGCGAGTTTCATGCGCGCGCCTTTCTGCCCAGGCCCATGCGTTGCAGGAAGGGCAGGCGTTCGATGAAATGGTGCTTGAGCGCGGCGGCCACGTGCAGGATGACCAGCGCCGCCAGCGTGTAGTTCAATGCCATGTGGACCGTGGCGAGCAGGTCGCCGAGCTCGCGGTCGCGCGCCAAGAGGTCGGGCAGCGGGATCACGCCGAACCACACCGTCTGGAAGCCCTTGGCCGAGCTCATCAGCCAGCCCGACAGCGGAATCGCGACCATCAGGACGTAGAGCGCGCCGTGCACGGCGCTGCTGGCGCGGCGCTGCCACGCGGCAATGCCATCTGGCAGCGGCGGCGGCGCGTGCGTCAGGCGCCAAGCGAGGCGAGCCGCCACCAGCAGGAACACCGTCACGCCGATCCACTTGTGGTAGCTGTAGAGCTTCAACTTGTCCGGCGACAGCGGCAGGTCGACCATGTAGAGCCCCAGCGGGAACGCCGACAGAATCAACAACGCCACCCCCCAGTGGAGCGTGATCGCGGTCGTCGTATAGCGGTTTGCCGTACTCATGCCGTCTCCTTCCTGAACACCTGCTCGAGTTCATTGAGCGCCTTCTGCCAGCGCGCATGATCGGTGGCGCCCGCCCCGGCGAAGGCCGCGGCGAGGTGCGCCATGTGTTTCGGGAACACCCGGGCGAAGAGTTTCTCGCCCGCCTGCGACAGGCGCACGATCTGGCAGCGCCGGTCGCTCTCGTGCGCCACGCGCTCGACCCAGCCACGCTCGGCGAGGCGGTCGACCACGCCGGTGAGCGTGCCTTTGGTGATCAGGGTCTTTTCGCCGAGCTCGGTCGCCGTCATCCCCGGCGTGTTGCCCAGCGTCGCGATCACGTCGAACTGCGGCGGCGTCAGGCCCATCGCACGGATATCCGCGGCGGAGTAGGTCTCGAAGGCCTGATAGCACGCGACCAGCGCTTGCAAGGTCGGCAGGAAGGAATACGTCTGGCGCATCGTTTGCTCAATTGGTTCGTGTTAGAACCAATTTAGTTCGCATTAGAACCATTGTCAAGACATGCACCACTTCACCCCGGGAAAGCAACCCATGACGCGCCGTATCGGCGCTGCCGGCGTTTCGAATTGCGGAACGCGCGGCGGCGCTGCCCGGCATCGTGCACGGGATCGAAATCGGCTATCGGGGATTCTTGAGACTGCGCCGGCCGTGGCGCAAGGATGCGGGCAGCTGCCCGCTGCAGAACAGGTCATCTGCCGAACAACACGAAGCCCCGGGACTGATCGCCCTGAGTTTCGTCACCCAGTCTCGCCCTCCCCCACGGACGCACCGGTCGCTTCGCATCGGCCTGCGCAAGATTTGACCGTGCCAACTGCCTCGCGGCCCGCCATGAGATGTGCCAGCCAAGCGTTGGAGATCTTTTCCTGAACGCTATTCTGTCCCTGACGCGCCTGAAGGTTCTCGAAGTCGAGTTCAAACAGTGGTTGATGCTGATTGAAGCACGAGAAGACGAACTTGGACGGCTCACCCGTCTTGCTGTCCACATGGCGGCAGAGACATTGCGCGCAAACCTCCTTCATCATGCATTGCATCGGGCTGTTGACGGCAGCGATCGCATTGAAGCCAGGCTTCAGAAACGGCTTGAGTCCGGCACGCAGCGCGCTGCGGAAGATTTCCATGGATTCAGGATGGTCAGACAGGATGAAGTGGTCGGTATGACGCACCCAATCGGCGAAGGGCGCGCCCATCTCGGTGCACGACTGCAGAAATTCATCGAGCCCATGCACGAAGCAGGCGTCCTGCTGCCGCCGCAATGACAGGGCCGGGCCTTCGTCGAGCACCCAGATCGCCTGGTCGGTAAGGATCTCGATGACACGCTGCACGGCACGCGCCCGCTCCGTGTTGCGGAAGTGTCCGATGAACACGATGCGGTTGCCTGCCGCGCGCCACATCGCCGCCCCGTCCACCGTGCTAGTCACGGCGGAATGCCCGCCGGCCACCGTCACGATTGAATTTTCTGGCACCGGCAGGCCGGTTCCGGTCGGGCCCATCAGGATCACACGCGTGCCAGGCTTGAGCGACGCAGCGATCCGGCTCGACACGCCGACGCTGTTGATGAGCAGTTGCACCTCGCCGCGTGTCTTATCCACGTGCACGCCGTCGATGGCCATGCCCTCCATCGCCAGCACCTGTCCCGCCACGCGTTCGGCATGCCGCTCAAAGTTCTGCAGCCGGTACACCTGTCCCGGCAACCAGTGCTTGGTGGCCTGCGGAGCGCGCACGGTCAGGCTGGTGAGATGCGTGGCCAGGCGCTCCACCGCCACCACCTCCGGACGCAGGGCATCGTCCAGCGCCGCCGCGAATTCATCGAAGGAACGCAGTTCCTGTTCGCACGCGCCGCGGGCGCTCCGGTTCAGCAGCAGGGCCGCGATGTCGCGCGCCGCGTGCTTGCTCGAAGCCATCGCCCGCACCACGCTGCCGTGGTACCAGGGGTGGTTGTCGCCAACGAAGGATACGCGCAGATCTCCGTCACGGTAGGACGTGAAGAAGCCCGGTCGCGCGCCCTTGCAGTGTCCGGTCGACGGCACCCGCACCATGGTGCCGTCTTCATCGATGCGATAAGCGGCGAAATACTTGCCGTCCATCTCGAAGGTGCCTGGATGTTCACGCTCGTACACGGTGTTGGGGATGCTGCCGGCGGCCACCAGCACCGCCCGTGCCGGAAGAGAAATTTGCTCACCGCCGCCCGTGCATACGCAGCGCAACTGCTGTACGTGGCCGTGCTCGTCGAGCACCACCTCGTTGGGCTCCAGACCCTCCGCATAGTAAATGCCTTCTTCCAGCGCCTTGATGATTTCCTCATGATTGCGCAGGTAGGCCGGCGACTCGGTCATGGCGCGGCGGTAGACCACGGTCACGCCGCCCCACGCCCGGATCAGGGGCGTGAAATCGGGCATCTCGCCCGCTGCACAAGCGCGCTCGCGCTCGGCGCGCACTGCGCGGCCGTGGGCGAGGAATTCTTCCAGTACGCTTGATTCATACTCGTCGAACAACCCAGCACGCGGGTTGCCCACCGACTCCCAGCGCGCCAGCACTTTCTCCACCTGCCTGATGTAGTAGGCCTGCACTTCGGTGGCGGTGTCGATTGCGGTCAGCCCGCCGCCGATCACCACCGCTGGCAGACGCACCTGCAGATTGGCGAGGCTGTCGCGCTTAGCGGCGCCGGTGAGCTGCAGTGCCATCAGGAAGTCGCTCGCCTGGCGCATGCCGCGCGCCATGTTGTTGCGCACCGGCAATACCGTCGGCCGCCCTGCCCCGGTCGCCAGGGTCACATGGTCGAAGCCAAGGGTAGGCGCGTCCTCCAGCTTGATCGTTCCACCCAGCCGGATGCCGCCGTAGACGCGGAAAGCGGGCTGCCGCTCGAGCACCAGCCGGATCAGCGTCAGGAAGTTCTTGTCCCAGCGCACCGTGATGCCGTACTCCGCGACGCCGCCAAAGCCGGAATTGGTGCGCACATCCAGGGGCTGGAACAGGTCGGCGACATACTCCACCGGCTTGTCCGGGCGGCCATTCACGTCGAGCAGTTCCGCTGGCAGCGGCTCGATCTTGAGGCCATCCACGATCACCACGCCAAAGCCCTCCTGCAACAGATGGTGCGCAAGATTGAAACCGGCCGGACCGGCCCCGACGCACAGGGTATTCATGCCGTTGTAGGGGAGGCGGTAGGGACGGACACGATTGAGCGGATTCCACTGCGTCAGCGTGAAATAGAGTTCGAACCCCCAGCGCCACTCCAGCACGTCGGTGAGTATGCGAGTCTCGATCTTCGGGATATTCACTGCATCCTGCTTCTGGTAGATACAGCTCTTCATGCAGTCATTGCAAATACGGTGACCGGTGGCCGGCAACAGTGGATTGTCTAGCATGATCATGGCCAGTGCGCCGAGCGTGTAGCCGTCGCGCTTCAAGGTATGGGTTTCCGAGATGCGCTCCTCGAGTGGACAACCGGTAAGCGATACGCCCAGCGGGTTGACGCGGAATCCCGCCCCTTCCTTGGCAGGAAATCCCCGTGAACAAAAATCTCCGCCATGGTCGTGGCAGTAGACGCAGTAGTGCACCTGATCCATGATTTCGCGCAGGCCAGGCCGGCAATCGGTCAGATCAAAGCCATCCCGCCGGCGCTGGGACGCGGGTGGACCAGCCATGCGTTTTGCTTCGTCGCTCTCGATCACCGTTATGGGCACCAGCTTGAAATAATCGGTGGCCTGCGGCTGCTTGAGACTGATCCAGCCAGCGGTGACGGCCCGGCCGGCCTCGCTATGGCAGGCGGCGTGCAACCATTCTTCCAGCAGCGTGAGTTGCGCGACATCGCCGCTATGTGTCGCATCGGCCCACAGCCTGGCCACGCCCCATTCGCGGTCGCCGTCCGACGTCACGGGGAGAAGAGCGTCAAGCTCGGCGAAATCCCGCACCGGCTCCGTGCGCTTCTTGCGGATGCGGCGTTTGACGAATTCGCTCTTGAAGGCATGCACGACTGCATCCCGCTCCTGCGCGGCACGCAGGGCGTCGCGCGACGGACCGACACCAAAGGCCGCCACCAGAAAATCCTCCAGCTCGCATGCCACGGCAATCAGCAGATTCGATTCCTCAGGCCCGGCCAGCACCAATCCGTCCCGGTAGTCCCGGTAGCGCGCATGGAGTGCACTGTCGCGCCTGGAAAGCCATTCGTCAAACCGCGCGTCGAGCAGTGGAAGCCGCTCTGCCCGATACACATCCTCATAATCGAATCCATCAAGATTCAGCTGCAGGGTTGGCGCCATGGCCCGTCCTCTCCACATTGAAAGTACATGTCATAACAAGTTGATCTGAACAACAGGCCGGCGTGCCGGCCTGTTGTTCAGATCAGTTCTGCGACGCCCTGGGGACCGACTTCCATGCCGAACCCGGCCAAGCCGCTGTCCTTGAGTTCTCCCCCCATCGCCTTGAGGCTTTCCTCGGTAATGAGGTCGCGCAACTGCTGCTTGATCCGGAGGTATTCCGGGCTCAAGGCCATGTCAGGCGTGCGCGGTCGCACCAGCGAGATAGGAATCTCAGCCTTGATACGGCCCGGCCGTGCCGTCATCACGTAGATCCGGTCCGACAGGAAGATGCTCTCGTCGATGTCGTGCGTAATGAACAGCACCGATATGCGGAAGCGTTGCCACATGTTCGTAAGAATCTGCTGCATCACCACCCGGGTCTGCGCGTCGAGCGCGCCGAAAGGCTCGTCCATCAGCAGAACCCGCGGGCTGGTGGCCAATGCACGGACGATGCCGACGCGCTGCTTCATGCCACCCGAGAGCTGGTCCGGATAGTGATTCTCGAACGCGAGCAGACCTGCCAGACCGAGCAGCGTGCGCGCCGCTTCTTCGCGGTGATTGGCATCCAGCCCCTTCTGCTTGAGGCCGAACTCGACGTTCTTGCGCACGGTGAGCCAAGGAAACAGTGAGTACTGCTGGAACACCATGCCGCGGTCCGCGCTCGGCCTGTCGGTGTGTTTGCCGTCCATGGTGACCCTGCCCGCGCTCGGCTTGACGAAACCTGCCACGACATTGAGCAGGGTGGACTTGCCACAGCCGGAGGGCCCGATGATGGAGACGAATTCGCCCGGTTTGACTTCCATGGATACATCGCTCACCGCCTCGACCATCGCCGCATTGTGGCCGAAGCGCACGCGCAGGTGATCCACGACAATGTGGCCGGTTGCTTTGGCCTGATCCGCAGATTGGCTCATCATTTCTGTCCCCCCTGGGTGCTGCCCGCCATCCAAGGCATCAGCGCGGTGCCCAGCAGCCTGATGCCGCCGCTGCACAGCAGCCCCAGCACGCCGATTACGATCATGCCGATGACAATGTCGGCATATTCAATGAGGGAATAGGCCTCCCAGGTGAAGTAGCCGATGCCGTATTGGCCGGAGATCATTTCCGCCGCGATGAGCGATACCCACGCCACTCCCATGCCGATGGCGAGGCCAGTGAAAATGTGCGGCAGGGCTGCCGGCAGCACGACCTGGCGCAGCAATCCGAATTCCGTCGCGCCCAAGCAGCGCGCAGCGCGCAGCAGCACCGGATCGACGCTGTTCACGCCGTGGATGGTATTCAAGAGAATCGGAAAGAACGAGCCGAGGAAGGTGATGAACACGATGCTGGTTTCGTTGCTGGGCCACAGCATGATCGCCATCGGTACCCAGGCGATCGCGGGAATCGGCCGCAGCGTTTCGAACACCGGAAATAGCATGGCCTTGGCCACGCGGTACTGGCCGATCAGCAGACCTAGTGCCACGCCGAGCACTGTGGCCACGCCGAACCCTATCATGATTCGTCGCAGGCTCACGTACATGTTGTTGTAGAACTTGTCGCTGTGCATCAGTTGAGCGGCGTTGTCCAGAACCTCCCCGGGACTGGGGATGTTGGTGAAACGAATGTAGAAGTCCCACTTGTATTTGGTGGCGAAGTACCAGAAGGCCACAAACAGTCCCAGTGACAACATCGTCGTCAGCACTTTGGGTAATGCGCTCCGCAACCAAGCTGCGATGCGCCGCACCGGCGTGTCGGTCAGCTGCGAGGAGGTGGACGCCGCGGCCGCCCCGGCGTCGGGCTTGGGGGCGACCACCAGCTTCGGCCCTTCAGTCGCACCGCCGACTTGGCCGCCTGGCTGCTCGCCATCGAGGTTCAGACTAGCTGCGGTTTGCATGATCTACCCTCCGACTTTCGCGACTGCCAACACCTCGGTGTAGGAAGCGAGGCGACCGCCGCTCTTCGCCACCCAGGCTTCGGCGTCTTTCTTGAGCAGGAAGGGCACGATCTCGGGCTTCTTCGGGTCCGTGGTGTTCAGCGCGTAGAAGGCCTTGTCCGCAAACAGCTTGATGCCCGTGGCCTTGTCGAAGACAAAGGCGACGCCAATCTTCTTGCCTTCCGACAGCGCCTTTTTCACCCCTGCCAGCGTGCAGGTGGCCGAACTGTAGGCCGTGACGCCGCCCCCTTCGATCCACACCTCGCCGCCTTCGCGCGGGCTCTTGATCGGCTTCTTGCACAGCGTGTCGGTGCCGCCGATTTCATAGCCGGCAAAGCTCGCCTTCTGTTTGTCGTAATCGAGCCCCTTTTCCTTGAAGGCCTGCCTGATGTAGCTGTCGTTGACCCAAATATCGGCATTGAAATCCTTCACCCGTCCCATGCGCTGCAGCACGCCATGGTCGTATTTGATAGTCTCGATCCACTTCGGCTTGATGGTCGGATCAAGTGTATGCACGCCGCTGGGACCAAGGAACATATAGGCGACCTCCTTCTCGATCTTGGTCCATTCCTCGATCTTGGTCGCCGCCATGGCTGGATTTTTGCGCACCCAGTCGTTCGCATCGAGCAGTGCCTTCAGATAGGCGACCACAAACTCGGGGTACTTGCCGGCAAAATCCTTGCGCACCACGATGCCATGGAAGGTCGGCACCTTCGTTTCCACGCCGTCGAAGATCTTGCGCGCGAAGCCGCGATACGGCAGCAGCTCGGCGAAGGGCACGAAATCTGCATGAGCGTCGATCTTGCGCTCCTGCAGATTGGTGGTGCCAACCTCAGGGCTCTGGCTGGCCAGCTCCCAGAAGTCTTCCTTCCAGCCGCGGTCCTCCATCGCCTTGAGCAGCATGCCGTGGGCGGCGGAGCCGAATGGCACCGATACCTTCTTGCCCTTGAGATCGGACAGCTGGTAGTAGGGCGAATCCTTGTGCACGACTACTCCGTTGCCGGCGCCGTTGATATTGTAGGCGATCAGCGCGATCAGCTCACTGCGCGTCTCCGGGCTAGCCTGGAAGGTCGCGCCGTTCACCAGCAGCGGATAGTCACCCATCATGCCGATCTGCAGCTTGTTCGCCACCATGCCGTTGGTCACCGGCGGGCCCGAAGTGAAGTTCTGCCAGTCGAGCTTGAAGTCGATGTCCTTGTACTTGGGGGTCTTCTTCAGTTCGGCGAGATATTTGTCCAGCAGGCCGAGCTTTTCGATGACGATGCCGCCGGTCACAGTGTTGGTGGTGGTGTTCTGTGTGCCGATGCCGACGGTGACGGTTAGCGCATTTGCGCTCGATACAATCAGCGCACCGATGACCGCTAGTGCCGCGCCCACTTTGCGGGGCATTGAAATTCGAAAAGTAAAACTGCGCATCCGATTCATTTCATGTGCCATGTCGTGCCTTCCTTCATATTCGATTGATTGAGGGGTCATCTACTTATCTCAGCAACCTTCGTTCCATCAGTAAAACTGCGGTTTTATTGCAATATCCGCCTGTTTCGATGCCGCGCGGCGATCACTGTGGTGCGTCGCGCCAGGCCCACGCACTAAGCGCGTGCGTCATACCGTCTCCGCCATCTGCAGATATCGCAACTTGTCCTTCACATCGACCCATTGATCCGCATCCGGCAGCGGCCCAGGCTTGTCCTTGATCAGCGGCCAGGACTTTGCCAGCTCCGCGTTGAGCGCCACGTAGCGCGTGTACTCTTCCGGCAGGTCTGATTCTTCGAAAATCGCGCCGGCCGGACATTCATCCACGCACAGCGAGCAGTCGATGCACTCCTCCGGATCGATCACCATGAAATTCGGTCCTTCGTGAAACGCATCCACCGGACACACCGGCACGCAGTCGCCGTACTTGCACTTGATGCAGGGTTCCGCCACAACGTAAGTCATGTCTTACTCCTCACTTTGAGAGTTGGGTCAGCGCCAGGCGCGCGAGCTTGCGCACGTCCGGATCGCTGTCGTCGAGCGCCTGCTCCAACGCCGGGATGGCGGCCACATCGCCCACCTCGCCTAGGGCAACGGCCGCCTCCTTGCGCAGGTTGCTCATCTCGTGACCCAGGGCATCGATCAGCGCTGGCAGTGCCGTTTTCGCTTTGAGCCGCCCGAGGCTGCGCGCGGCCTTGAGGCGCACCTGCCAGTAGGGATCGGCCATCGCGGCGATGAGATCGTCGATAGCCTCACTGGCCAGCAGCTTGCCGAGCGTGGCCGCCGCTTCCTCGCGCACCTGCCAGGACGCATCCAGCAATGCCTTTTTGAGTGCCGGCACCACGGCCGACAGTTCGGTGGCGAAGCCGAGCGCGCCGACAGCGATGCGCCGCGCTTCCACATCAACGTCGCCGCCGGCGACGCGTGCGATATCCGGCAGCGCCGCCGGATTCTTGAGGTAGCCGAGCACGCCAAGGGCGGCACAGCGCACGCCGGCGTCGCCCGACGCGAGCGCGGACAGCGCCGGCTCGAAGGCCTCCGGGCGGCGCAGCTCGCGCAGCGCGCGAAACAATGCCGCCTGGGCGAAGGGCAGTGAAGCCCCGGGCAGCGCTGCCAACAGGCCATCGCCCATTGCGGCATCTTTCAGTTCCGACAGGGAAACCGCTGCGGCTTCGCGCACTTCGGCGCTGTCGTCATCCAGCACAGCGATCAGTGCGTCCACCACCGCCGGGTTCTCGTAGCCTTCCAGCAGGCGTGCGGCTTCTGCCCGTACTTTGGCATCGGCATCCTGGAGTGCACCAAGCAGGAGTTGATCAATGTCATCCTCGTCGCAGTCGAGCAGGTCCATCACGGCAATGCGCCGCACCGCGGCATCGGCGCTCGCCAGGCGACTCCGAATATCGGCGAAATTTGTGGCTGGCATCATGCGGCTCTCCTCAACGCAGCAGGTAGGGAATGTCGACGCGGATTGCCTCGGTGGGGCAGTCCTTCTCGCAGGGCAGGCAGTACCAGCACTCGTCGTATTTCATGTAGGCCGTCCCCTTCGCCATGTCGATGGCGAGCAGGTCCAGCGGGCAGGATTCGACGCAGACGGTGCAGCCCTTGTCGGCGATGCACTTCTCTGCGTTCACGGTCACGGGTACAGACACCCGGTTCATGGTCATCGGCATGGATGGCTCCTTAGGCGGTGGCGGCCTGCTTGACGATGCGCAGGCGGTTGTAGGCATCCTTCTCCTCTTCATCGAGGGGGACGATGTAGGGGTCGATGGGGCGCTTGAAGCAGGACATCTCACCCACATCGTTCTTCTTCAACTGGACGTGACAGAACCAGTTGGCGTCGTCCTTTTCCGGGTGTTCGACCCGGTAGTGGTAGAGTCCCCAGCGCGACTCGGTGCGGTAGAGGGAGGCGCGGGCCGCCATCTCGGCGCAATCGCGGATGAAGTGCACTTCCATGGCGCGCATCAGTTCGTGGGGATTGGTCGCCGACATATAGGGCAGGTCGGCGCCGATTTCGGCAAAGCGGTCGAGGCCGATCTCCATCTTGCGTGTCACCTTGGGCGGCTGCAGGTAGTCGTTCACGAAGCGGCGCAGTTTGTATTCCACCTGGTTCGGCGGCAGGCCTTCCGCATTGGACAGCGGTCCGAGAACGCGCTTGCGCTCCGGCTCCACTTGGGCGACATCCACCGCCGGCAGTTCGTGCGACAACGCATAGTCGGCCGCGCTCTCGCCGGCGAACTGGCCGTAGACGAACGCGCCCAGCATGTAGTTGTGCGGTACGCAGGCGAGATCGCCTGCGGCATAGAGACCGGGCACGGTGGTCGCGGCGTGCTCGTCCACCCACACGCCGGAGGCCGAGTGGCCGCTGCACAGGCCGATTTCCGAGATGTGCATCTCCACCATGCCGTGGCGGTAGTTGAGATGCCGCCCCTCGTGGAAGCGCCCGCGGCTGGGCCGCTCGTTGGTGTGCAGGATGTTTTCGATGGTGCTGATGGTCTCTTCCGCCAGGTGATCCATCTTGAGGAACACCGGGCCGTTGCCGCCTTCGAGCTCCTTGTAGAACTCCATCATCATCTGGCCGCTCCAATAGTCACACTCGATGAAGCGCTCGCCCTTGGCGTTGGCGGTATAGCCGCCGAAGGGCCCGGTGACGTAGGCGCACGACGGCCCGTTGTAGTCCTTGATCAGCGGGTTGATCTGGTAGCACTCGATGCCCGACAGTTCCGCGCCGGCATGGTAGGCCAGCGCATAGCCGTCGCCGGCGTTGGTGGGGTTCTCGTAGGTGCCGAACAGGTAGCCCGAGGACGGCAGGCCGAGACGCCCCGCCGCGCCGGTGCACAGCACCACCGACTTGGCGCGGATCACGCCGAAGGTGCCCTCGCGGGTATCCAGCACCATGGCGCCAGCGATGGCGCCGTTCCTGTCCAGCAGCAGGCGGGTCGCCATGTAGCGGTTGGTGATCTCGACGCGCGCCTTCTTCAACTGGCGGTAGAGCACCTTCTTCATGTGGTGGCCCTCCGGCATCGGCAGCACGTAAGTGCCGATGTGGTGCACCTTCTTCACCGCATAGTCGCCGGTCTCGTCCTTCTCGAACTTGACCCCCCAGCGGTCGAGCTGGTTGATCATGTTGAAGCTTTCCTGCGCGTAGGCCATCACCGTCTTCTGGTTGACGATACCGTCGTTGGCGACGGTGATTTCCTTGACATACTGCTCAGGCGTGGCGTGCCCGGGAATCACCGCGTTGTTGAGGCCGTCCATACCCATCGAAATGGCGCCGCTGCGCTTCACGTTGGCCTTTTCCAGCAGCATCACTTTCAGCGCCGGACTTTTTTCCTTGGCCTTGACGGCGGCCATCGGTCCCGCCGTGCCGCCGCCAATCACCAGCACATCCACTTCTGCAATCATGTCACTCATGAAAATCTCCTAGACGATGAACGCTCGATGCGCATCCGGTACTGGAAGGCATCACCGCGGTAATACAGAAATTCGAAATCGACCGGACGACCGTCGGCGGCCAGGGTGAGGCGCTCGATCCGCAGCACCGGCGCGCCCTCCTCCACTTTCAACTGCCGCGCCAGATAATCGTCCGCCAGCATGGATTCGATCTGCAGCTCGGCCGCACCGAGCGCTATGCCGTAGTCGTTTTCGAGGATGAGGAAGATGTCGCGATGCGCCAGGTCTTCCTTTGACAGGCGCTCGCCGATCGATTTGGGAACGTAGGTCACGTCGAGCGAGATCGGCGCGCGGTTGAGGTAGCGTACCCGTCGCAGCTCGACGACTTCCTCGCTGTCTTCCGCATTCAGCCTGGCGCCGACCGTTGCCCCGGCCGGCATCGACTTGATGCTCACCACGCGTGAGAATGTCTCATAGCCCATGCTCGACATCGCCTCACCGAAGCCCTGCAACTCGGCGATGTTCTGGAATGCTTTCGGCTTGGACACGTAGGTACCCTTGCCGTGGATCTTGAAAATCAGCCCTTCCTTCTGCAGGTCGCCCAGCGCCTGCCGTACCGTGATGCGCGACACGCCGAAGGTGCTCATCAACTCGCTTTCCGAAGGCATCTGTTCGTGCGCCTGGTAGCTGCCGTCGAGAATCCGGTCGCGCAGGATCTCCTTGATTTGTGTGTAGAGCGGCACCGGCGACACGTGCAGCAGTTGGGAGGGGGTTTTCCGTGGCTTAACCATTTCGCGTCAGACTCTAGAACTTGTTATGTCGAGTAATGACAGAGCAACGCGCGTGCCAACTTCGCGGCAAGGCGTGTGCGTGCCTGCGAAAACCTGATGGATAAAGGGATAGCGGGGGATTTAAGGGTTGAGGCGATGCCCACTTACAGGCATCGGAAGCGGCACTAACTTAGTGCGCGGGAGGACTAAGATGTACTGGCGTGGTGCCGATCAGTCGCGCGACCAGCGCGCCGCCGCCGCGTCGTCGCTTTCGCGCGCCTCGACCCAGCGCGCACCCTCGGGCGTTTCTTCCTTTTTCCAGAACGGCGCCTGGGTCTTGAGGAAATCCATGATGAATTCGCAGGCGGCGAAGGCTTCGCCGCGGTGCGCGCTCGCCACCGCCACCAGCACGATGGGGTCGCCCGGGAGCAGGCGGCCGATGCGATGGATCACGGTGACATCGAGCAATGCCCAGCGCGCGTTGGCGTCGTCGACCAGTTTGGAGAGCGCCTTCTCGGTCATGCCGGGGTAGTGCTCGAGCGTCATCGCCGTGACGCCGCTGCCATCGTTCATGTCGCGCGCCAGCCCGACGAAGCTCGCGATGGCGCCGATATCGGTGCGCCCGGCGCGCATCGCGTCGACTTCGGCGCCGAGGTCGAAGGACTCACTTTGCACGACGATCTTCATCGCCCTAGCCCCCGGTCACCGGCGGGAAGATCGCGACTTCGGCGCCGTCGGCGAGCGGCGCGTCGGGTGCGACGACCGCCTGGTCGACCGCCACCCGGAACGCCCGCCCCGCCGCCAGTTCCTCCGCCCACGCGCCGCCGCGTGCCTGCAAGACCGCGAGCAGGTCGGCCACGGTGGCACCGGCCAGTTCCAGCGTTTCCTCGCCCACGCCGAAGCGCTCGCGCAGGCGGGCGAAATACAGCATGTGCAATTTCATGACAACAACTCGCTGAAGGGGATGAAGCGCACCCAGTCGCCGGGGGCGATGGTCTGGCCGATTTCGAGGTCGACCAGCCCGTCGGCCCAGGCGCACGAGGTCAGCACGCCCGAACTCTGGTTGGGGAACAGCGCCAACCTGCCATTGGGCTGGCGGCGCGCACGCAGGAACTCGCGCCGCGCGCCGGGCTTGGTCCACGCAAAGTCGGCCTCAACGGCGTAGGCGCGGTAAAGCACGTCCGCCACGCCCATGCGTTTGAGCAGGAAGGGCCGTGCGAAGAGGCCGAAGGTGACGAAGGCCGATACCGGATTGCCGGGCAGGCCGATGAAGTCCGCATCGTTCACACGCCCGTAGACCAGCGGCTTGCCGGGCTTCATCGCCACCTTCCACATTTCGACGCGGCCGAGTTTTTCGACCGCGGTCTTGACGTAGTCGGCCTCACCCACCGACACGCCGCCGCTGGTAATGACGACGTCGGCGATACTGGCTGCGCCGTCAAGCGCCGCCTCGGTCGCCTCCAGCGTGTCGGGCACGACGCCGAGGTCGACGAGTTCGCAGCCAAGACCGTGCAAAAGCCCGGTGAGCGTGTAGCGGTTGGAGTTGTAGATCTGCCCGGCCTGGAGTGGCTTGCCCGGCGCCACCAGCTCGTCCCCGGTGAAGAAGCACGCGACCTTGAGCTTCCGGAATACAGGCAGTTCGGCCAGCCCCACAGATGCGGCCAGCCCCATCTCGACCGCGCCCAGCCGCGTGCCGGCGGCGAGCACGGTGTCGCCGGCGCGGATGTCCTCGCCGGCGCGGCGGATGTTCTCGCCCACGTGAGGTTGCGCGTTGATCGCCACGACCTCGCCCTCGGCGGCGCAGTATTCCTGCATCACCACCGCGTCGGCGCCGGGCGGCACCGGCGCGCCGGTGAAGATGCGCGCCGCGGTGCCGGGCTGGAGGGGTTCGCCGACGGCGCCGGCGAGGATGCGTTGCGACACTGGCAGCTTCACCCCGTGCGCGGCTACGTCGGCGACGCGCACGGCGTAGCCGTCCATCGCGCTGTTGTCCGCCGGCGGCACGGTGATCGCGGAAGTCTGCGGCGCCGCGAGCACGCGCCCGAGCGCCTGGGCCACGGGCACGGTTTCGATGTCGGTCACGCCACGGGCGCGTTCGAGCAGGGCATCAAGCAGTTGGTCGGCTGTAAGCATGGTCGATGATGAAGTCGGTGAGTGAATCGGTCGCATCGAGATCGATGCGGGGAAAAGCAGTGGGCGGCAGGCAATCGGACGCCACGGCCAGAATAGACCGATCGTCCGGAAACAGCCAGGGCTTGCCGGTCGCGGCGCGGTGCACTTCGAGCTTGGGGATGGCGCTGCGCTTGTAACCTTCGACCAGCACCAGGTCGCACGCCGGCAACAGATCGAGCAAGGCATCGAGCGTCGGCGGCGTGTCGCGGTGCTCGGTCAAAAGCGCGGTACGGTGGTCGGACGCCAGCAGCACCGCCGCCGCGCCCGCCTCGCGCGCGCGCCAGCTGTCCTTGCCGGGGCGGTCGATGTCGAAATCGTGGTGCGTGTGCTTGACCACCGCAACCGAGAGGCCGCGTGCCATGAGCCGCGGAAGCACGCGCTCGATCAGTGTTGTCTTGCCGCTACCGCTGTAGCCGGCGATGCCAAATACTTTCATACATCCATTGCCACCCGGGCGGAATCTGGTTATATTTTTTCATATACAACCCATGTCTGCCAAGCGACTGTTCATTCAACGTCCATGAGCGCCTCCTCGTCCACTGCCACGCCGGGACTCGTCGACCAGTACGGCCGTCGCATCGACTATGTGCGCCTGTCGGTCACCGACCGTTGCGACCTGCGCTGCAGCTACTGCATGCCCGAGGGTTTCCAGGGTTTCGAGGAACCCGCCCACTGGCTCGACTTCGACGAGATCGAACGTCTCATTGGCGCCTTCGCCCGGCTCGGCGTGCGCCGGGTGCGGCTGACCGGCGGGGAACCGCTGCTGCGCCGCAACATCGTGGAACTCGCTGGCCGCATCGCCGCCCTGCCCGGCATCGAGGACTTGTCGCTGTCGACCAACGCGACCCAGCTCGACCGTCACGCCCACGCGCTCAAGGCGGCAGGCGTGACGCGGCTCAACGTCAGCCTCGATTCGCTGCAGCAGGCGCGCGTGGAGAGAATCAACGGCCGCGACGTGCTGGCCAAGGTGATGGCCGGCCTTGCCGCCGCGCAGGACGCGGGCTTCGCGCCGATCAAGCTCAACATGGTCGCCTTGCGCGGCAGCAACGACGACGAGATCGACGAGATGGTCGCCTTCTGCATGCAGCGCGGCTTCGTGCTGCGCCTGATCGAGTCGATGCCGATGGGCGAAACCGGGCGCAACGCCGAATACCTCGACCTGCAGCCGGTGAAGGCGCGCCTGCGCCGGCAGTTCGGTCTCATCGAAACCACCCTGCCGGGCGCCGGCCCCGCGCGCTACCTCGGCACCGCCGACGGCCGCTTCAACGTCGGTTTCATCACGCCGATCTCGCAGCATTTCTGCGAAACCTGCAATCGCGTTCGCATCGCGGTCGACGGCACCGCCTACCTGTGCCTGGGGCAGGACGAGAAATTCGAGTTCCGCCCGCTGCTGCGCGGCGGCTGCTCCGACGCCGAACTGGAGGCGGCGATCCGCGCCGCCATCGACCTCAAGCCCGAACGCCACGAATTCCGCGAAGCGCCACACAAGATCCTGCGCTTCATGTCGATGACCGGCGGCTGAACCTATTCCGGGCTCGCGGTGCGGAACCCGGCGAAAGGGTCGCGCCGGTGCGGCAGATAGAAATTGCGAAAGCCCGGGCGCTTGAAGGCCGGATCGGTGAACGGTCCGCCGCCGCGCAATTCCCCGTGCGTGTGGAACCACGGCTGCGAATAATCGCGGTAGGGGTCGGGCGCAAAGCCCGGATACGGGGCGAACGGATCGCGCAGCCATTCCCACGCCATGCCCCAGCGAAACCCCGGATGCCTCGCCGCGCAGAGCCACTGCGCAGCCGTCGGCAGCTGCCGGCCCATCCACGCGGCGCAGGCCTCGGCCTCGTAGCGGTTCACGTGCAGCATGGGCAGCGCCGGATCGAGCGGCGTCCAGCGGTCGAAGCATCGCGCCTGCCAGCCGCCGCCGCGCTGGCGCCAGTACAGGGGATGGCGCGCGCCCGTCGCGGTGCGCCAGGCAAGGCCCGCATCCGACCACAGGTCTTGCCGCGCATAGCCGCCGGCGTCGACGAACGCGGCGAAGTCCGCTTCGGACAGCGCGACCGCGTCGATGTCGAAGGCCGCGACCGGCACCGCGTAGGACCACTTTTCATTGTCGAAGATGAAGCCGGCCGCGGGACCGCTGCCCAGTTCGACCTCGCCCGCGGCGAATGCCAGGCGCGGCGCGGACGGCGCACCGCCGGCATCGGGCAAGGCGGGCGGCGCGTAGCCCAGGTTCTGGAAAGCCATCCACCACGCCTCGATGTGCATCAGTTCGTGATAGAGGCTCAGCTCGGCGAAATACGCGAGTTCGTCGTCGAATCCGTGGCGCAGGCGGGCGGCCACGGCTTCGGCCACCCGCGCCGCGTAATCGTCGACCGCCGCCGGCTGCAGCAGGGGCAGGTCCCAGCGCGTGTCGTGCGGCACGCTGGACGAGTCGTACAAGGCATCGGCCCCCTGCACCAGGCTGGGCGCCTGGCCGCCGTCGGGCCGCGCGCGCAGGCTCCAGCGTTCCTGGAACCAGACGATGTGTCCGTATTCCCACAATGGCGGGTTGAGGTGCTCGGCACGCGGCCCCAGCCAGCCGCCGGGCGGCAGGCAATCGATCAGCGCGCGCAGCCGCCCGCGCGCCTGCGCCAGGCGATCGACGAGTTGCTCAGCGCTATAGCCGCTGACAGATCGGGGTTGGTTCGGCTTCATGTTATATAAAGCACTGTAGCGCATGCATTCGGGGCGTGATTTTTTGCACGTCCCGAGCCGCCCCCTTCACGACGGACGACACCGAACCATGAACGATCTCACACACGACCTTCCCATCCGGCTGACCCAGTTCTCCCACGGCGGCGGCTGCGGCTGCAAGATCGCCCCGGCGGTGCTGCGCGACATCCTGGCCGACACCCCCTTTGCCTCGAACCTGGCGGCAGCCTGCCCCGATCTCCTGGTTGGCATCGAGCACAGCGACGACGCGGCGGTCTACCGCCTGAACGATACGCAGGCGATCGTGGCGACCACCGACTTCTTCATGCCCATCGTCGACGACCCGTTCGAATTCGGCCGCATCGCCGCGACCAACGCGCTGTCCGACGTCTACGCCATGGGCGGGCGGCCGCTGTTCGCGCTCGCCATCGTCGGCATGCCGATCGGCAAGCTGCCCAACGAGGTCATCCGGCAGATCCTCGCCGGCGGCGAATCGGTGTGCAAGGCCGCCGGCATCCCCATCGCCGGCGGCCATTCGATCGACGCGCCCGAGCCGATCTACGGCCTGGTCGGCATCGGCGTGGTCGATCCACGCAAGATCAAGCAGAACGCCGGCGGCCAGGCGGGCGACTGCCTCATCCTCGGCAAGCCGCTGGGCGTCGGTATCTACAGCGCGGCGCTGAAGAAGGGCCTGCTGGGCGCCGAGCAGTACGCGGCGATGATCGCCGCCACCACCCAGCTCAACACCGCCGGCGCCGAACTCGCCGACTTGTCCAACGTGCACGCGATGACCGACATCACCGGCTTCGGCCTGCTCGGCCACCTGCTCGAGCTCACCCGCGCGTCGAAGCTGGCGGCGCGCGTCGAACTGGCGCGGCTGCCCCTGTTGCCGGGAGTGGGCGAACTGGCGCGGGCCGGCCACGTCACCGGCGCCAGCGGCCGCAACTGGGCGAGCTACGGCCATGAGGTGCAGCTCGCCGATGGCATCGCCGACTGGCAGCGCGCCTTGCTGACCGATCCGCAGACCAGTGGCGGTCTCTTGGTGAGCTGCGCGCCCGAATCCAGGGACGCAGTGCTGGAGGTCTTCCGCCGCCATGGCTTCGAACGCGCGACGGAAATCGGCCGGCTGGAGGCCGGCAGCTTCGTGACGGTCGCGCCCTGAGTGCCGTTCAGCTTCCAGGACTTTCCCGCCGCGCGCGACGATTTGCGCGCCGACGTGCTGGCCGGCCTCGTGGCCAGCCCCAAGGCCATCCCGCCGAAGTACTTCTATGACGAGGCGGGCTGCCGCCTGTTCGAAGCCATCTGCGCGCAGCCCGAATACGCACTGTGCCGCACCGAGCAGGCCCTGATGGCCGAATGCCTGTCAGACATCGCCGCCACCGTCGGCGCGGTGGACTGCATCGTCGAGCCGGGCGCCGGAGACTGTTCCAAGGTGCGCCTGCTGGTCGACACCCTCTCCCCCACCCGCCTCGTGGTGATGGACATCGCCGGCGAACCGCTCGCCGCGGCGGCGCAGGCCGTCTCGCGCGACTACCCGGATCTCGACGTCGCCGCGCTGGCAATGGACTTCCTGCGCGATCTGGAGGCGGCAGCACCCTGGCTGCCGGCAGGCCGCAGACTCGTCTACTACCCCGGCTCCAGCATCGGCAATTTTGCGCCCGACGCGGCGAGCGCCCTGCTCGCACGCTTTCGCCACCTTGCCGGCGCGGACGGCCGGCTGCTCATCGGCTTCGACCTCAAGAAAGACCCGCAGCAACTGCACGCCGCCTACAACGACGCCGCCGGCGTCACCGCCGCGTTCAATCTCAATCTGCTCGCTCGGCTCAACCGTGAACTGGGCGCCGACTTCGACCTCGGCCGCTTCCGCCACTACGCGTTCTACAACCCGGTGGCCGGCCGCATCGAAATGCATCTGGTGAGCCTCGGCGAACAAGACGTGCACGTCGCGGGTCAACGCTTCCATTTCGCGCTCGGCGAGACGCTGCACACCGAACACTCCTACAAGTTCCGCCGCGACGAATTCAGCGCGCTAGCGGAAAACGCCGGCTGGCAGCTGGCCGGCGAGTGGATGCGCGGCGGCTTCGCGGTGCAGCTCTACCGCTAGAAACCGAGCTCGGGCAACGCCTGCTTCAGGGCATCGAGGCAGCCGCCGTCGATCGCGGCGCCGCGCTCCTTCTCCATCATCGCGATCGCGTCGACGACCGGGATCGGCCCGCGGTACGGCCGCTCGGCGGTGATGGCGTCGAAAATGTCCGCCACCGTGATGATGCGTGTCTCCAGTGGTATCTGGTCGGCCGCAATGCCGCGCGGATAGCCCTTGCCGTCGAGCCGCTCATGGTGCGCTGCGGCGACGAAGGCGAGTTCCGAGAAAATGTCCAGGCGCGAAAGGATCTGCTCCGAGTACGTGGCGTGCGCCTGCACGTGCGCCCACTCGTCGGCTTCCAGCCGTCCCGGCTTGTCGAGCACGGCGTTGCTGACGCCAAGTTTGCCTATGTCATGCAGCAGCGCGCCGCGCCTGAGCCAGCGCACACGCCCGGCCGGCAGGGCGAGTCGCGTCGCGACGGCCTCGGTGTAAGTCGCCACCTGCGCGCTGTGGCCGTAGGTGTAGTGGCTCTTGGCGTCGACCACCTGGGCGAAGGCCTCGGCGATGGTATCGAGCCGGTCCTCGTCGATGCGCACAACCTTCGAGGCCGGCTCGATCGCGGCAATGCGCGACTGCAGGCCAGTGTCGTCCAATCCTTCCCAGAATCCTGGCTCTTGCTGCGCCTGCAGGAAGGCGTCGACCACCGCGGGATCGAACCACGATCCCGCGCGCCTGCGTACCTCCTTGACCACGTGTGCCTGACCTTCGGCCGAATGAAACACCTCGACCACCTGAGCCAGCAGCGCGATGCGCGACGCCAGCGGAATTGCCTCGCCTGCCAGCCGCGCCGGCTTGCCGCGACCGTTCCAGTGCTCGTCGAGGCAGCGGATGCCAGCCGCGACCTCTTCATCGAAGCCGAGCTGCAGCGAGATGCGTGCGCCGCGCTCGCAGCGCGTGGTGATCAGCTCGGTGGCAAATTCCTCGCCGTTCTGGGCCAGCTTGAGAATGCGGCTGACACGCTCGTGTAGCGACTTGCCGACGCCGACGTGCGACAGCACGAAGCGGCCGAGGCGCAGCATGCTATCGGTGTCGACCTGCTTGAAGTCGCGTTTCACCTGGTGGTCGTCGGTTCCGTAGAGCTCGAACAGGCGCGCGGCGTTGCTGCTGCAGCCGGCGTCCTTCAACAGCAGCGTGTAGTAGAGGTGCGACAGCGCCTCGTTGTCCATCCCCAGCTGCTCGCCGACATGTATGCCGATCCAGCAGCAGCGCAGGCTATGGCCAGCGGGCAGGCCTTCGGTCAGGTCGAGCGCGTAGCTCAGCGCGCCGATGATGGCGGATAGCGACAGTTCTTGCTTGGCCGCCGGGAGCGGCATGTCGAACGGACTCATGGCGTGTTTCCTCCGGGGGTCTACCTGATGTATCGGCATCCCGCGGCGGCTCTACACCATTCTCAAAGCAAGGGTTTTCAGACTCTCCCTGTCCGGTTGCGGATGAGATGATCCACCGACAGCCGGCCCGGCCCCGACAACACCAGCGGCACCAGCATCAGCGCGTACATCAGCGGCAGCTTGTAGCCGTTGTCGCACACGTTGTAGCCGTGGGCGCCGTGCACCGACACCCACGCGACGACGTCGAGGATCAAGAGGCCCACGGCCCAGAAGCGGGTCCCGAGACCGACAACCAGCGCCGCGGCGCCGATGAGTTCGGTCCAGGTCGCGAGAAACCAGCTCACGTCCACCGGCACCACGCTGAAGGGAAACGGGAAATCGCCCTGGATGTCGGCGAACCAGTTTTCATTGTTGAATTTCTCCAGGCCGGCGACGCCGAATTCGTAGGCCAGCAAGAGGCGAATGCCCAGCAGGCCGACCCAGCTGCCGGCCTGGTCGAGTGCATTGAGGCCGCGCGCCGCCCAGGATGAAATCACGGTCATGGTGTGCTCCAGTCGATGAGTGATGCCTTCAAGTCGGCCGGGCGGCGGAATCCTTACATCGTGGAGCTTTCCGCGGCGGCGCGCCAGCGCTGCCGATGCGCGATCCCGGCAGCGACCGCGAGCACGCCGAATCCCAGGAGCGACGCGCGCAGGCCGAAGGCGTGGGTAAGACTGCCGAGCAGCAGGCTCCCCAGCGGCGCGATGCCGAGGAAGGCGACGGAGAAGATCGCCATCACCCGGCCGCGCACGTCGTCGCGCACCCAGCTCTGCAGCAGCGTGTTGCTCCCCGCCGCCACCAGGATGACCGAAAAGCCGAGCACCATCAGGATCGGGTAGGCCAGCGCCGTAACGGGGTTGAGCGCGAACGCCACCAGCGTCGCGCCCGCCAGGATCGCAGCGCCGCCCACGCGTGCCGCCAGCCCCTCGATCGAGCCGCGGCTGGCGAGGAACACGCTCGCCAGCAGCGCGCCGGCGCCGGCGCTGCTCACCAGCAGGCCGAAGGTGCGCGCATCGCCGCCGAGCACGGTTTTGGCGTAATGCGGCAGCATCACCACGTAGGGCGCGACGAGGAAGCTCACCGCCGCCACCAGCAGCAGGAAGAGACGGATGTCGCGGTGGCTCGCCGCATACGCCAGGCCTTCGCGCAACGCGTGCAGCGCCGGCTTGTCCGTACCGCGCCCCGGCCGCGTGTGCAGCGCGGCGAGCGCGACGAGGACCGCCAGATACGACAGCGCGTTGAGCAGGAAGCACACCGCCGCGCCCGCCCACGCGACGATCACGCCCGCCAGTGCCGGGCCGACGAAGCGCGTCGCGTTCATCATGAAGGAATTGAGCGCGATCGCATTCGGCAAGAGCGCGCGGTCGGCGACCAGGTGCACCACCAGCGCCTGCCGCACCGGCACGTCGACCGCATTGATGCAGCCGAGCACGAAGGCAAGCCCGATCAGGAGCGCCGGCGTCGCCCAACCCTGCCAGGCGAGCACCGCGAGCCCCAGCGCCTGCAGCATCGCCAGCGCTTGCGTCGTCATCATCAGGCGGCGGCGGTCGACGCGGTCCGACCACACCCCGCCGAGCGGGGCGAGCAGCAGAATGGGAATCTGGCTGGCGAAGCCCAAGAGGCCCAGCACCAGCGCCGAATGCGTGAGCGAATAGGCGAGCCAGGCCATCGCGATCTGTTGCATCCAGGTGCCTGCGACCGAGACCAGCTGGCCGGCGAAATAGAGCCGGAAGTCCCGCGCGCGCAGGGCGCGCAGCGGATGCGGCAGGGCGGTCAGCAATGAAACACGGGCGGGCTCGGACACACCGCGATGATGGCACCGAAGGCCGGTGCCCGCCAGTGCCCAAAACCCTGTCGCCGGCCGGGTGGCGGCGCGCGGGCGGCACCGTAGAATTTCCGCATGGCTACCCTTGAATCGCTCGTCTTCGACAACGGCTTCGCCCGCCTGCCGGAATCCTTCCACACCCGTGTCTGCCCGACCCCGGTGCCCGATCCCTATCTGGTCGCGTGGAGCCCGGCGGCAGCCTCGCTGTTCAATCTCGATCCGGGCGAAATGAATCGCCCCGAGTTGATCGAAACGCTCGCCGGCAATCGCCTGCTGCCCGGCATGGACGCGATCGCGGCCTTGTATGCCGGCCACCAGTTCGGCCACTACGTGCCGCAGCTCGGCGACGGGCGCGCGATCCTGCTCGGCGAAGTGAAAAATTCACGCGGCGAAGGCTGGGAAATACAGTTGAAAGGCGCCGGCCGCACTCCCTACTCGCGCGGCGGCGACGGCCGCGCCGTGCTGCGCTCGAGCATTCGTGAATTTCTCTGCTCGGAAGCCATGCACGCGCTCGGCATTCCCACCACCCGCGCGCTCGCCATCGTCGGCAGCGACCATCCCGTCTACCGCGAGGACGAGGAAACCGCCGCGCTGGTGACGCGGCTCGCGCCGAGTTTCGTGCGCTTCGGCTCGTTCGAAGTGTTCTATTACCGCAACCAGGTCGAGCCGATCCGGCAGCTGGCCGACTACGTCATCGCGCGCTACTACCCCGAGCTCGCCATGCTTACCGACCCCTACCCCGAGTTCCTGCGCCAGGTCGGCCTGCGCACCGCCGAGCTCATGGCGGCATGGCAGGCGGTCGGCTTCTCGCACGGCGTGATGAACACCGACAACATGTCCATCCTCGGCCTCACGCTCGACTACGGCCCCTTCGGCTTCATGGATGCGTTCGACCCCGGCTATGTCTGCAACCATTCCGACACCGGGGGCCGCTACGCTTTCGACCAGCAGCCCGACGTCGCCGCGTGGAACCTGACCAAGCTCGCGCAGGCGCTGGTGCCGCTGATGTCGGTCGAAACCGCCTCCCAGGCGATCGGCGACTATCCGCAGGCTTTCGGCCGCGCGTATCTTGCGCGCATGGCCGCCAAGTTCGGCCTCGCGCCCGACGGCGAGGTCGTTCCCCTCGTCATGGACGCGCTGCAGCTCATGGCGCAAAACCGCGTCGACTACACGATATTTTTCCGCGCCCTGTGCAGCTTCGACAGCAGCGAAGGCGCATCGAATGCGCCCCTGCGCGACCGCTTCCTCGACCGTCCCGCCTTCGACGCCTGGGCCGTGCGCTACGCAGCCGCGCTGCGTAACCAAGGATCGAACGACGCCGAGCGCGCCGCGGCGATGCGCCGCGTGAACCCCAAGTACGTGCTGCGCAACCATCTTGCCGAAATCGCCATCCGTCGCGCCGCCGATCACCGCGACTACAGCGAAATCGGGCGCCTGCACCAGCTGCTCCTGCGACCCTATGACGAACAACCCGAGTTCGAGGCCTACGCCGCCGAGCCGCCTGACTGGGCGCGGCAGATTGAGGTAAGCTGCTCTTCGTGAGCCGCTTGCCTCTCGTCGCCGTCTTTCTCCTGGCCGCCCTGCTCGCCGCCTGCGGCAGCCCGCCCATCGAGCGCCGCGACGGCAGCAGCAGCGCCCGCGGCTTCAGCGTCAGGAACCTCGCCAAGAGCGATATCGACACGGTGGTCGAGATCCACCAGCAGGAAATCCTCGCCACGCTGAAGACGCTCGCGGCGAAGCTCTACCGCCGCAACCCGCGCGAATGGCGCAACGCCGGCCACGCCAGCGCCGAGGCCGCGACCGACGCCCTGTTCGCCCCGCTCGCCCGCTGGGAGCAGTCCTCGCTGAAAAACCTGCCCTGGCAAACCGCGCTGCTCGACCCCTGGCGCGCCGATTTCGCCGGCGACCGCGTCAAGGCGCTGATCGACGGCCTGCTCGTCATGCACATGGCCGCGTTCGGGCACCGCACCGAGTTCTACCTGCTCAGCGAGATCGACGCGCAAAAGCTCTACAACGCCGCGCGCAACACCGAAGCCGTCGTGTGGAAACTCTCCAACGCGCGCAACGAACGCGGTGAACCGGTGCTGCTCAGCAACAGCATGGATCCCGGCGGCGTCCCCAACTTGAGCTTCGAACGCGAATTCGGCAAGCTCATCGCCCTCCAGGACACGCTCGCCAAGATCATCGAGGACAAGAGCAACCGCGCCATCCGCTTCGGCGTGGTGAACGTCGCGACCATGGCCTTCCTGCCGATCTGAACATGACGGCGGACCCCTACGACTACTGCGCCAGCCTCACGCGCGACCAGTGGGCCTGGGAATTCCTCCGCCGCAACCCCGGCTACCAGCGCGACTACCAGGCCTTCATCGCAATCTGGCGCGCGCTCGAAGCCGACTACGGCGCCCCGCCCAATCGGGATTTCTCAAGATGGAAGCAGGACCCCCGCGCCTACGGCCCGCTGCCGGGCGACGCGGACCTTGCCGCGCCCGGCGGCGAACTGTGCACCGTCGACGACGACCGCGTGCTGCTCGAATGCTGGATGGGCGCGAAATGGGGCTTCTACAAATTCCCGCTCGACCCCGGGCGCGTCGCGCCCGGCCCGGATGAACTCGCCTGGCGCCCGCCGCCGCAGGCGAACGGCGAAATCGAAGCGCCCTATCGCCTCGACATTGCATTCGACCTCGCCCTGCCGCTGCCGCCACAACTCGAAGCCGCGAAATTCCGCCTCGTCAGCCGCGCCGCCGAACTGCGGCGCCAGGGCCTGGCCGCGCCGAAGAGCGTGGCGAACCAGCGCGAACGCTGGACTGCGATGTTGCGCCTGCTCGACGGTACCGCTACGCCGGACGCCGATAGCGCGGAACTACGGGACGAGGCACGGGCGCTGCTGGCGGGTGGCTATCGCGACCTGCTGCGACTGGCCGGTCCCACGACCTGACCGGCGCAGGCGGCGAACCGAATCCGATCGTTCGCCGCTACATCACCCGCGTCACCTCGAACACCGCGTCGATGCCCTCGCCGTTCCACTGGTATTCCAGGTAGGCGGCGTGCAGGCAGTTTTTCACCAGCGCGGTGCGGAAGGCGGCGAGGCACTGGCCGCCGCGGTGACGCACGGAGGGGTAAACGATGCCGAGCGCGCCTTCGCTGCGCAGGCTGCGGCCGAGGGACTGCGTGTACGCGTAGTCATCGGGGTCGACGATGCGCGGCTCGGTTTGCGCGATCTTGCGCAGGTCGGCGACGCGGCCTTGCGCGTCGACGCTGTAGAGACGCATCTGCAGCCGCATCGGCGGCTCGCGTGTCGCGGCCATGAAGCGCGCCGCGTGGTATCGGGTCTCGGCAATCGCCGTGTCGCGCTGGCGCGCGCAGTAGAAGACCCCGTAGCTGCCATCGCTGAAGCGGCTGCCGTGCGGGTTGAGGTGGGTGAAGGCGGCCATGATGCAGGTGCTGCCGGGGCCGAACAGGCGTTCTTCCGGCGGTACCAGGCTGATGTCGCCGACTTCGTCGCGCAGGCGGTCGTTGGTCAGCGCCTCCAGCGCGTAGAGGGCGTCGAAGTCCTCGGGGCGGGCGACGCGCTCGAAAAGCCCCACGGCGGGAAAGCGGCTGGGGATGACCCGGAACGCCGGGCGCCACTTGAGCGAAACGATCGGGTAGCTCAAGCCCAGCCGCCCCGCTGGGCGTCGAGGTACTGGCGCACAGCGAAGAGATCGGACACGTTGCCGCCGAGCATGCGATCGAGTGCGCTCCTGCCGCCGAAGCCTGGCGCCGTGTTGGGCTTTTTCACCC
Organism: Thiobacillus denitrificans; assembly: GCA_020725005.1. GTDB lineage: Bacteria > Pseudomonadota > Gammaproteobacteria > Burkholderiales > Thiobacillaceae > Thiobacillus > Thiobacillus denitrificans_G. The sequence goes on along the minus strand of DYFW01000024.1, from coordinate 612 downwards.
AGGCGTCGGCCGCCGTGGCGTCGGGCAGCAGGATCTGCAGCGCCTTGTAGATGCCGAGAAGATACGACAGGCGTTCGAGCGTGTCGCGCTTCAGCTCGGCCGATTCGGGCGCGGCCTTCCACTTGAAGAAAGTCGAACGGCCGGGCGAACCGAGCAGCACCATTTGTTCGTCGGTGCTGAGGCCCCAATCGCGCGCGATGTTGAAAAACGCGCGCAGGCCGGCGGCGGAAATCTCGTGGGCGCCGGGTTTGGGCGGCGTGCGGGGGACGGCGGCGAGCCTGGGCATGGTGCCTCCTGATTCAAACATATTTTTAAAATTAGTCCATTTATGGACTCATGACAAGCCCCCCTGCCCGGTGGCCGGCTTCGCCGCGCGCATGAAAAAGGGCCGCAGCGCGGCCCTTTTTCATGGCAGCCCCGGAGGCCGGGGCAGGCACGGCTCAAGCGAAATTCGCTTCCGCAAACTTCCAGTTCACCAGCTTGTCGAGGAAGGTCTCGACGAACTTGGGGCGCAGGTTGCGGTAGTCGATGTAGTAGGCGTGCTCCCACACGTCGATGCACAGCAGCGGCTTGTCGCCGGTGGTCAGCGGGGTGCCGGCGGCGCCCATGTTG
>DYFW01000218.1 GCA_020725005.1 Thiobacillus denitrificans | reverse complement strand
GTGGGTGTAGCGCAGGCCGATCAGGAGTTCAAACGGAAGCAAGGCGGGCCTCGACGGGTGAATCGCTGGAGTATGCCACAGCCGCCCTACTCGCCGACCAGGTGCAGCGCGATCGAGCGCCGCTGCGCTCCGCGCCGGTGCTCGAATACGTAGAGCCCCTGCCAGGTACCGAGCCGTGGCGCGCCGTCGGCAACCGGGATCGCCAGATGGGTCTGGGTGAGCGCCGCGCGCACATGCGCCGGCATGTCATCGGCCCCTTCCAGCACGTGCTCGTAGATCGGATCGCCCTCTGGCACCAGCCGCGAGAAAAACCGCTCGAGGTCGGCCTGCACCGTCGGATCGTAGTTTTCCTGGATCAGCAGGCTCGCCGAGGTGTGGCGGATGAACAGCGTCAGCAGCCCTTGGCGGATGCCGCTGGCCCACACCCAGTCGCGCACCTGCGACGTGAAGTCAAACAACCCCTTGCCGCGGGTGGGAACGGTAATCTCGTGAAGAACCTGGCGCATGTGCGCCATTTTAGCTTTGCTACACTCGACGCATGCGCTTCATCGTGCCCCATCTCTTTCCGTCCCCCCGCCTGCTGGAAACCGCCGCCCACGACCTGCGCCTGCCCGCGCTGGAGACCCTGTTGGCGCGTGGCACCCTGCACGACGTGCCGGCCGAGGGCCTGGAAGCGGCATTGTGCGAAGCGCTCGGCATCGCGCGCCAGCAGGACTGGCCGATCGCGCCGCTGGCGCTCGCCGCCGAAAACGTGGCGCCGGGTGAAGCCTGGTGGCTGCGCGCCGACCCCGTCCATCTTCGCGTGATGCGCGACCGCATCGTGCTGGCTGGCAGCGATGCGCTCGACGTGACACGCGAGGAAGCCGACGCGCTCGCCACGTCGATCCGCCGGCATTTCGGCGACGCGCTGGCCCCGCAGGTCCATCATCCCCAGCGCTGGTACCTGCGTTTCGACACGCCGCCCGACCTGCGCACCACGCCACTTTCCGTCGCCGTCGGCCGCGACATCGACCCGCTGCTGCCCCAAGGCAGGGACGCCATGGCATTCCGCGCGCAGCTGAACGAACTGCAGATGCTGCTGCACGACCACCCCGTCAACCTTGCCCGCGAAGCGCGCGGCATGCCGGCAGTGAACTCCCTCTGGCTATGGGGCGGCGGCCGCGCGCCGTCCCCGCCACACAATCCGCCGCCCGTCCATGCGCAGCACGACGCCTCGCGCATGCTCGCGGCAAGCTGCGGCGCGCCAACCCCCACCCTGCCCGACCGACTGACCGCACAACTGCTCGGAACCGCGGGCGTCGTGGTGCTCGACGCCCTCACCGACAGCGGCCAGGCCGGCGACGCCTGGGGCTGGCGCGAAGCCATGCGGATGCTGGAAAAAGACTGGTTCGTGCCGCTGCAGCGCCTGCTGCGCCAAGCCGGCCCGCAGGGCGTACATCTCATCGACCCCGACCACGGCAAGGCGCTGCATCTCGCCGCGCGCGACGCCTGGCGCGTGTGGCGCCGGCCGCGCAGCCTGCTCGATCAACTGGATAAACCCTAGACGGGTGTCGCCCAGAGGTCGTGCTCGTCGGCCGACTCGACCTTGACCTTGAGCCGTGCCCCCGGTTTCAATCCGTGCACGCCCTCGAGATAGACGACACCGTCGATTTCCGGCGCGTCGGCATGGCTGCGCGCGATCGCGCCGACCTCGTCCTCGTCGTCGACCATCACCTCGATCGTCTTGCCGATCTTGGCATCGAGCCGCATCGCGGAAATTTCCGCCTGCACTTCCATGAAGCGTTCGAGGCGTTCCTCCTTCAGGTCTTCAGGCACTGGATCCGGCAAGGCGTTGGCCGCCGCGCCCTCGACCGGCGAATACTTGAAGCAGCCGACGCGATCGAGCTCTGCCGCCTTGAGGAACGCCAGCAATTCCTCAAACTCGGCATCGGTTTCGCCGGGAAAGCCGACGATGAAAGTCGAGCGCAGCGTGAGATCCGGCACCGCGCGACGCCAGGCCTGGATACGGTCGAGCGTCTTGTCGACAGCGCCGGGGCGCTTCATCAGCCTCAAGAGGCGCGGGCTCGCATGCTGGAAGGGAATGTCGAGATAGGGCAACACGATGCCGTCGGCCATCAGCGGAATGACGTCGTCGACGCTGGGATACGGATACACGTAATGCAGCCGCACCCAGGCGCCGAGACTGCCGAGCGCGCCGGCGAGTTCGGTCATGCGCGTCTTCAGCGGCCGGCCATTCCAGAAACCCGGGCGGTATTTCACGTCCACGCCGTAGGCACTGGTGTCCTGCGACACCACCAGCAATTCCTGCACGCCGGCGCCAACCAGTTTTTCCGCCTCGTGCATCACCTCGCCGATCGGGCGGCTCACCAGATCGCCGCGCATCGACGGAATGATGCAGAAGCTGCAGCGATGGTTGCAGCCTTCGGAAATCTTCAGATACGCATAATGGCGCGGCGTCAGCTTCACGCCGCCCGGCGGGATCAGGTCCTCGAACGGATCGTGCGGCTTGGGCAGCGCACTGTGCACCGCCGCCATCACCTCGTCGAGCGCGTGCGGACCGGACACGGCCAGCACCTTGGGGTGCGCCTCGCGCACCACGTCGCCCTTGGCCCCGAGACATCCCGTGACGATTACCTTGCCGTTTTCGGCCAGCGCCTCGCCGATCGCCTCCAGCGATTCCTGCACCGCGGCATCGATGAAACCGCAGGTGTTGACCACCACCACATCGGCGTCGTCGTAGGTGCCGACGATGCCGTAGCCCTCGGCGCGCAACTGGG
>DYFW01000217.1 GCA_020725005.1 Thiobacillus denitrificans | reverse complement strand
CGGCCGTGGCCGACGTGCAGCGGGCCGGTCGGGTTGGCCGAGACGAACTCGACCAATACCTTGTGGCCTTTTCCGGCGTCGCCGTGGCCGTACGCCGCGCCCTCGCCGCGCACGCGCCGCACGATGCCGTGCCACGCGGCCGGGGCGAGATGGAAGTTGATGAAGCCGGCGCCGGCGATCTCGGCCTTGGCGACCAGGGGCGACTTCGGCAGCTCGAGGAGGAGTTTCTGCGCCAGCTCGCGCGGATTCTGCTTCAGGGGGCGTGCCAGCTGCATCGCGGCGTTGCTCGAAAAATCGCCATGCGCGGGGTTTTTCGGGCGCTCGATCTCGAGGCTGACGGGGGTGTCGGGCGCCACGGTTTCGAGGGCACTGGCGATCAGAAGGCCGAGTTGTTCTTTGAGCGGATGCAGGCTGGACATGGTGGTGATGCGGACCCGGAGACGCGAGCCTACGGAGTCGAATGGGTAGCCCGCGATTATATGCGCCGCGCGCGAGGCCTCAAAACACCAGGGGGTCGACGTCGAGCGACCAGCGCGCGACGCGCGGCCGGATCGTTTCCAGCAGCGGGCGCCAGGCGCGCACGCAGGCGTGCAGCGCCTGGCGCGAGGACGACTGCAACAGGAGCTGCGCGCGCTCGAGCCGGGCCACGCGCGCCATCGGCGCGGGCAGCGGATGGAACACGGTCACGCCCGGCGTCGCCGGCGCCAGCGCGGCAGCGCGCTGCAGGAAGGCGAGCGCCGCGTCCATGCTCGTCGCCTCGGCGCGCAGCAGTACCTGGCGCGTGAACGGCGGCAAGTCGAGCTGGCGGCGCTCGGCGAGCAGTTCGCGGGCGTAGCCGGCGTAGTCGTGGCGCTGCAGGTAGCGGAACAGCGGATGGTCGGGGAAGGCGGTCTGGATCAGCACGCGACCCGGCTTGTCGGCGCGCCCGGCGCGCCCCGCCACCTGCATCAGCTGCGCGAACAGGCGCTCGGTGGCGCGGAAGTCGGGGCTGTAGAGCGCGCCGTCGGTGTCGAGGATGAGCGCCAGCGTCATGTCGGGAAAGTCGTGCCCTTTCGCCAGCATCTGCGTGCCGATCAGGATATCGACCTCGCGCGCGCGCACCGCCTCGCCGAGTTCGGCCCACGCGCGCGGATGCATGGTGTCGCGGTCGATGCGCCGGAGGCGTGCGGCCGGCAGGCTGGCGGCGAGCGTCTCTTCCAGCCGCTGTGTGCCCTGGCCGAGCGGTTTCAGGTCCGGCTCGCCGCAGGCCGGGCAGGCGCGCGGAATAGGGGCATCATGCCCGCAATGGTGGCACTTCAGGCGGTGCGAGGTGCGATGCAGCACCAGCCGCGCGGAACAGTCCGGGCAGGGCGCGACCCAGGCGCAGGCCGGGCAGTACAGCGCCGGCGCGTAGCCGCGGCGGTTGAGGAAGACCAGGCTCTGCTCGCCGCGCGCGAGCGTTTCGCCCAGCGCCGCGCGCGCGGGGCGGGTGAGGCCGTTGTCGAGCGGAATGTGCTTGAGGTCGATGAGCTCGATGTCGGGCAGGCGCGCCGCGCTGACCGCGCGCTGGGTCAGTTCGATCAATTGGTAGCGGCCGTTCAGGGCCTGCGCATAGCTTTCCAGCGACGGCGTGGCGGAGCCGAGCACGACCGGCACGGCGCGCTGCTTGGCCCGCGCGATGGCGACGTCGCGCGCCGAATAGCGCAGGCCGTCCTGCTGCTTGAACGAGCCGTCGTGTTCCTCGTCGACCACGATGAGCCCGAGCCGCGGCAGCGGGGTGAAAACGGCGAGCCGGGTGCCGAGCAGCACATCGCCGTTGGGCGCGGCGAGCCAGTTTTCCGTGCGCGCCTTGTCGGCGAGCCCGCTGTGCAGCGCGAGGATGCGCCGCCCCGGAAAGCGCGCGCGGAAGTGCTGCTCGAGCTGCGGCGTCAGCGCGATTTCCGGCACCAGCACCAGCGCCTGCTGCCTGCGGGCCAGCACGGCGTCGATCAGCCGCAGGTAGAGCTCGGTCTTGCCGCTGCCGGTCACGCCGTGGACGAGATGCACGGCGAAGCGGCCCAGCGCGGGCAGCAGCGCGTCGAGCGCGGCCTGCTGCGTGGCGGTGGCGGCGGGCGCCGGTGAGGCGGGCGGGGACGCGGCGGCGGGCGCCTCGCGCACCCACCGCGCCCAGCCGGCGGCGACCAGCGCCGCGGCGTGGCGGGACTGTTTGCGCGCGCGCAGGGTCTCGCGCGCCTGCGGCGCGTCGCGCAGCTGATCGAGCAGCGCACGTTGCGTCTGGGCGCGCGCCGGCAGCTCGATCTCGCGGCCGGCGTCGGTGAGAACCAGCCATGGCGTGTCGGCGACGAAGGGCGCCGCGTTCTTCAGCCGCGGCGGAAGCGCGGCGAGCAGCACCGCGCCGAGCGGATGCTGGTAGTAATCGGCGCAGAACCGCGCCAGCCGCAGCACCTCGTCGGGCAGCGGCGGGCGGTCGTCGAGCACGCGCAGCACGTCGCGCAGCTTGTCGGGGGGGACCGCGCCCGCGTCAGCTTCGCCCAGCGCGACGCCGACCTGGCGGGTGCGCCCGAAGGGCACTTCGACCAGCGTGCCCGGCGCCACGGGGCCGCTGGCCAGGCGATAGTCGAACAGCCGGTCGAGCGGCGTATCGAGGGCGACCTGGAGGCGGACGGGCATGGGATCGGACATGAACGGGAACGCGGGGATTATGCCCAAACCCCGGCAGCCGGGCGGCTGGTGTTTAGCTGATTATCCTGGAAACCGCAGCTGACCGAGTTGTGTGCGTCAAGTTGTGCAAATTCGTAATCAGGTAATTGGTTGATTCT
>DYFW01000023.1 GCA_020725005.1 Thiobacillus denitrificans | reverse complement strand
ACAGAATCAACCAATTACCTGATTACGAATTTGCACAACTTGACGCACACAACTGCCACACCTTTCATCCAAATCAAATCAGCATGGAAGAGTTCTATGAGGAAAGTGATTATCGGCTTGGCTTGTGTCAGTGCGCTCGCGCTGGCTTCCGGTTGCGCAACCCCGCCTCGTGTCGCGCAGAACAAGGCAGTGGATATCGGGGGTAGGAAACTCGATTTCGGTGGCAGTTATGCACCGGATACCAAAGAATTGACACTTACAGTGAATGGCGACCCCATCATGCGTGGCAGGTTTCCGCCCTACACGACCAACCTTCACCTGAACGCCAAGTACCAGAATCTGGACATCAATGCGAGTTGCAGCTTCGGTAGCGTGCTCAGTTCCATGGGTGGGTTGACCGGTAAAATCGCCGGTGCAGTCCAGGCCGGGATCGGCAAGGGCGGCGACAAGTGCGATCTGGCCGTGAACGGCAAGCCTGCCGATACGCTCTACTTCTAGTTCTAGCGGCGATTCATCGCGAGCGGGGCGGATTCAACGCCGCCCCACCGGCACCCCCATCTCCGGCAACCATCGCCGCAACCCCGGCGTCGTGATCACCGTACTGAAGATCGCCATCAATACCAGCATGGTAAACACCTGCTGCGATATCACGCCGATGTCGTAGCCGACGTTGATGACGATGAGTTCCATCAGGGCGCGGGTGTTCATCATGATGCCGACCACCTTGCCCTCCACATGTGACATGCCGGCCCAGCGCGCGGCAAGGTAGCTGGCGCCGAACTTGCCCAGGGTCGCCAGCAGAATGAGCAACCCGCACCATCCCCATGCCGCGAGCGAGTCGAGAGTGCCGATATTGGTGCGCAGGCCGGTATAGGTGAAAAAAATGGGCAGAAAGAAAACCGTGACGAAATGCCCGACGCGCTCCTTCCAGGCCTCGATGAGCGCGTGCTCGTCGTACAGGATCACCCCCATCATGAAGCCGCCAAAAATGGCGAAGATGCCGAGCTGGTAGGTGGTCGTCGCCGAGAGGAAGATGGCGGCGAGCAGGAGGCCGAGCAGGTTAGGGGAGAGTTTGCCGTGACCGGGCTTCCTGTCCAGCGTTGACTTTGCTTGGCTGGCACGGATCACGCGCTTCATCAAGGGCCGCATGACGAACCACCACACCAGGAAGAACCCCCCCACCAGCGTCACCTTGAACGCGAAGGCGTGGGCATTGAACGCGGCCAGGGCGAGTGCAGTGACGAGTGCGAGCAGCAGCCAGCCGATGACGTCGTTGATGGCGGCGGCGCTGATGGCGATGACGCCGACCGGCAGACGGGTGATACTGAACTCGATCATGATGCGGCCGAGGATGGGCAGGGCGGTAATCGAGAACGCGGTGGCGATGAACAGTGCCGAGGCGAACGGGTCAACGCCGGGCGACAGCCGCGGAGCCGTGAGCCAGCCGAAGCCGAAACCAAGCGCGAAGGGCGCAACCAGGCTGGCGCTGGCGATGGAGGTGACGGCGCGACGATGGTTGCGTTCGCCCAGTTGGGCGAAGTCGAATTCCAGACCGATCTGAAACATGAGCAGGATGAGACCGATCTGCGACAGCATCTGCATCGGCGCTGCCGGCGTTGAATGAAAAACCGTCTGGAAAAGATCGGGCGCGAGCAGCCCGAACAGGGACGGGCCGAGGAGGATGCCGACGATGATTTCGCCCACCGCGGGCGACTGGCCGAAGCGCTGCGCCAATTCGCCGCCGAGGCGGGCGGCCAGGATGATCACCATCAGCTGCACAAGGGTGAAGAACAGCATCGCCTCGGTCTGGTGGACTGCGAGTGCGGAGGCGCTCAAATCATTCCTCCATTGATCGAGATGATCTGGCCGCTTATGTAGCTCGCCTGTTCCGAGGCGAGAAAGCCGACCAGGTCCGCCACTTCTTCCGGGCGGCCGGCGCGTTTCATCGGCACCAGGCTTTCGATGGTCTTGGCGTCGAACACGCCGGCGATCATCCCGGTCTGGATGATGCCCGGCGCCACCGCGTTGACTGTTACCCCGCGGCTGGCGAGTTCCAGCGACAACGACTTGGTCGCAGCATGCAGGGCCCCCTTGGCGGCGGCGTAGTTGACCTGGCCGCGGTTGCCGGTGATGCCCGCGATGGATGTGATGTTGATGATGCGCCCCCAGCGGCTGCGCAGCATCGGCATCGTCAGCGGCTGGGTGATGTTGAAGAAGCCGGTGAGCGAGACATCGAGCACGCGGTGCCACTGCGCCGCGCTCATGCCGGGGAACACGGCGTCGTCGTGGACGCCGGCGTTGTTCACCAGCACCTGGATCGGCGTGTCGGCGACCAATGCCTCCAGTGCGGCGCGGCTGGCGGCGGCGTCGGTGACGTCGAAGGCGATGGCCTCGGCCTGGCCGCCGCCTTGCCGGATTTCATCGGCCAGCGCCTGCGCAATCGACAGGTTGTGGTTGGCGTGGATGTAGACGTAGCAGCCGTCGGCGGCGAGACGGCGGCAAATCGCCGAGCCGATGCCGCCGCTACCGCCGGTAACCAGCGCGCGCTTCATGTCGGTTCTCCCTGTTTGTCGGCGTCCAGCACCACCGCGGCGCGGCCCCTGAGCAGTTCGCGGCCGGCGGCACTGACGCAAAAGCCGTAAAGAACGGTATTGCCGTCCCCGGACAGCCGCTCCGCCTCGACGTCGAGGTTGGCGGCGATGTCGTCCAGCCGCGCGACCTGCAGTTCGACACCGCGCACGCTGGCCAGGTAACCGGCGCGCGGCGCAGCATGGGTGCCAGCCATCAGCGCGCCGTGGGCAGCCATCGCCTGCGCTGCATATTCGATGCCGCACGCCGCGCCCAGGCGGTTGTGCGCGCGCAGCGGGTTGGCGGTGTCGCGGTGGCTCGACGCTTTACAGTGGATGCGCTGGGGATCCCAATCGGAGACGGCGTCGAGTAGGCACATGCTGCCCTGGTGCGGCAGGTGGGCGAGTAGCCAGGCGCGATCTAGCGGCATGGGGCGACCGTCACCGCCAGACGTAGCGGTGCCAGATAATCGAGCACGACCTGTTCGTCCGCCCCGTGCGCCACCGCCTGCAGCAGCGGCAATCCGCGCGCGCAGGGTAGGGTGCGGCGCAGCACTTCGAGTGCGGGCTCGGCCAACTCGTCGGGTCCGGCGTCGGTGAGGCCGACTTCGATCCGCGCCAGCGAGCGTGCACTCTGCGTCGGCATCAGCGCCAGCGCAATGCCGAAGGCCGTGGGAAGCGGACGTTTGGCGTGCATGGGTTCGGGATAGGGCATGTCGTAGGTGATCAGTAGCGTGCCGACACGCTCGACCATGACTTGCGCCATCGCTTCCAGCAGGCCGGCGCCGAAGCTGGCGTCGTAGGCGCACAGCACCGTGGCCGGCGTCATGGCGCCGGCGGCGATCCCCCAGTAACCTGCCGGCGCGTTGTGCACCGAATTGTGGAAACGGGTAGGCGAAACCTGGCGATCCTCGGAAGCCAGTGCCTGGCAGAGGGCGTCGCAATTGTCGTTGTCGGCACCGGAGGAGGAAAAGACAGCAGCCATCCGTTTGGCATCAAGCTGCCCGTTGGCGCAGGCCTCCTGTCCTACCGCCAGCGCGATCCTGATCGAGAGTCCGGTGCGGCGACGCTCGGCTGGCGGCAGCGTTTGCGGCGCAGGCACGACCAGGGGACGCGGCTCGTACGGGGCAAGTCCCGCCAGCATGGGCTGTGCCGCGTGCCAGTTGTCGAGCCCCGGCCCGAGCAGACCGATGCCGTCGAGGTAGGCGGCGAACTTCATTGCGGACGTCCCAGGACGAGGCTGCAGTTGGTGCCGCCGAATCCAAAGGAATTGCTCAACACGCGGCTTGGCGTGGCCTGCCGGTTCCCGGTGAGGTAGTGTAGCGGAATGCCGGGATCGACACGACGCGTGTTGATCCCGCCCGGCAGGAAACCCTGCTGCAGCGCCAGCGCGCAGATGACAGCCTCCAGGCCGCCGGCCGCACCCAGGGTGTGGCCGGTGGCGCCCTTGGTGGAACTGCAGGGTACCTGTGTGCCGAACAGCGCGGCCACCGCACGGCCTTCGGCGGCGTCATTGCTGGGCGTCGCGGTGCCGTGCAGGTTGATGTAGTCGATGTCGGCGGGTGCCAGGCCCGCCGCATCGAGTGCCGCGGCCATCGCCATGCGCGCGCCCATTCCTTCCGGATGGGGTGAAGACATGTGGTGTGCGTCACTCGACTCCCCCGCGCCAAGCAGTAGCACGGCGTTGGCATCGAGGTTGTCGGCCGTGCGTTCGAGCAGCACGAAGGCAGCTGCCTCGCCGATGGAAAGGCCGGCGCGCTCTGCATCGTAGGGTCGGCACGGCTCGGGGGACAGTAGCTCCAGCGAGTTGAAACCATACAAGGTGGTCAGGCACAAGGAATCGACGCCACCGACGATGGCGGCATCGATGAGTCCGGCCGCGATCATGCGTGAAGCCGAGGCGAACACTTTGGCACTCGACGAGCAGGCGGTGGAGACCACCGCTGCCGGTCCCCCCAGGCGGAAGACGGTGCGAACGAAATCCGCCGCCGAGTAGGTATTGTGCGTTGTGCGATAGCAGAAATCGTCCGGCAGGGCGCCGTCCGCCGGATCACGGCGGCGATAGGCCTGCTCAGTTTGCAGGATGCCGGAAGTGCTGGTGCCCAGCAGCACGCCGATGCGTCGGCGGCCGTAGCGCGCGGCGGCCGCACGGACGGCCGTGCTGAAGCCGTCCTGCTGCAGGGCTAGCCAGGCAAGGCGATTGTTGCGGCATTCGTATTCGGCCAGATCCGCCGGCAAACGCGCCTCGTCCACGCCGTCCACTTCGCCGACATGTGTCGCGAGGTCGGTCACCGTCTCGAACGCGCACGGCACGAGCCCCCCCCGTTGCGCAAGCAGGGCCGCCAGCGTCGGCGCCAGACCGTGGCCGAGGCAACTGGTGGCAGTGAAATGACTGAGATGAAGCGGGGTCACACCGGATTGCATGAACGGGAAAGGAGCGGATTTTAACTTGGCCGGGCAACCAGCATGACATTTGCGAACGGCAGGCTGCCGTTCATGTTTGCGGTCTCGACGCGAAAACCAAGCGACTCCAGTGCCCGTATCCATTCGTGCAGCGGGCGACCGTGGATCGGCGGCAAACCGTTGCCACGGAAGAAGGCGACCGTGCGGTCGACCCAGTTGCTGAGGCGGAAGGCGAGGCCGGCACCTGCGTCACCTACCCGGGTGATGAAGACACCGTGGGGTGGAAGCGCGGCGCGAACCTGTCGCAGCACCGCGTCCTGCGACGGAACGTCGATGTAATGAAGCACGTCCATGATCACCACGACGTCAGCCTGTCCGTAATCCACATGGCGCATGTCGCCGAGCTCGAAACGGGCCGGAGCGCCCAGTGCGGTTTGCGCGCGCCGGATATCGCTGGCCAGCAGGTCGACGCCACGGATGTCGGCTGGCTGGCCGGGCGCGGGCCAGCCGGCAGGCCACTGGCCGGCGTCATGGCTTTGGCGTGCGGCCAACAGCCAGGCCGCGAGCAGGCCCTGCCCGCAACCAAGGTCGAGGATGCGCGCCTGATCGGGAATCAGGCCGCGCTCGAGCAGGGTCAGGAACATCGGGTCTCCGCCGAGTTTGCCACGGGCGAAGTGATAGGCGAAGCGGCCGGCGGCGCGGTAGCGCTCGCTGGCGAGGTCGACGAGGTGCCGGCGCAGGGCATGCGGGTTGAGATTCATGAAACGGCGGTCGCAAGTGTGGAACGAAGAGTTGCGCAGCGCAGGCCTCGCGCCGCCGCAGCGTCGAGCACTTGCGGCAGCACAGCCAGGACGATCGGCGTGCCGTCGGTGGTGTGCGCTGCGTGGCCGTCGTGCAACAGCAGGATGTCGCCGGCTGCGAGCTGGCGGAGCAGGCGCCGGGCCACCTTGTCGGCGTTGCTGCAGCGGGTGTCGAAACCGCGCCGGGTCCAGCTCGCCAGCGTGAGGCCGCGACGTGCAAGAAGGTAGTCGAGAAAAGGGTTGCGCAGCCCCGCGGTGGGACGAAAGAACAGGGGCTGCTGCCCGCTGATGCGGGTGAGCGTGCGCTGCCCCGTGTCGATTTCCCTGGCCATGCGAGCCGGGCCAAAAGTCGAAAAAAGGTGACGATGATGCTGGCTGTGGTTTTCCACGGCGTGCCCACGGCGGATGATTTCCCGACAGAGCTCCGGGTGGCGCTCGGCTTGGGCGCCAATGCAGAAAAATGTCGCGCGGGCCTGGTAGCGATCGAGCAGGTCGAGTACTTGCGGCGTCACCGCCGGATCGGGGCCGTCGTCGAAGGTGATCGCAACCAGGCCTGCGCTGGCGGCGGGTTCGGGCAGCCGCCGCCAGTTGGGCCCCAGGGCCTGGCTGCGCGGCCATAGCCCGATGCCCGTGAGCAGCAGGTGATTCGCGGCCAGTATGGCCAGCCAGGTGCGCCAAGAGTCCGGCTGCCAGATCAGCAGAAGCACCAAGCCGAGGTGCAGGATGAACGTGAGCCAGAGCAGCGGTGTCGGGCGCCAGCGACGGGGACTCATGGGTGGCGCGCCAGGATGGCGGAAAACAGCAGGGCGAGAATGGCCCCGGGACCGACGGTCATGCCGATGGCGTTGAGCACCGGCACGCTGGATAGGCCAAGCAGGCCGAAGCCGGCAACGGTGGTGGTGACGGCCAGCAGCATCGACGCCAGGGTGCGTGGCGCGATACTGACGCCGTCGGCGACGCGATCGAAAAAGAGTGCGTAGTTGGATCCCACCGCCACGATCAGCAACATGCCGACCAGATGCAGGAGGATGAGTTGCTTTCCCGCCAGGACCAGGCCGGCGGCGACTACGGTCACTGCCATCACCAAGGGCAGGCTGATGCGCAGCACACGCGCTACCGAACGCGTGGCGAGGAACAGCAGGCCGATGATCGCGGCAAAACCCGCCAGAGACAGCAGGATGGCCTCGTGCAGGTAGTCGGCGTAGAGGCGGTCAGACTCCCGCTTGAGATCGATGAAATGGACGCCGGACAGCCCCGTCTCGGCCAAGGCTGCGCGCACCCTGGCGCCATCGATGCGTTGTTCACCGGGCAGCGCACGCAGTGGCAGCAGCGCGGTCCAGTGCCCCCTCATCTCCACCAGCAACGCATCCACCCCCTGTGCCAGCGATGTGCCTTCTATGTCGGAACGGTCCAGCGGGGCGCGTTGGCGCGCCGCCGCCACGTCGGCAAGGAACGGCTCCAAATGCTCGGCGCGGATCGGAAGATTGGCCACGGCTGAACGCAGGCGGCGGCGCAATTCCTCCGTTTCGGGCAGACTGGCCAGCCGTTGCCGTTGCGTGGCGGCGCTCGGCAGGTAGGTGGCCGGGCTCTCGAAACCGGCGATGACGCCGGCGTCTACCAGGCCCTGCAGCTGCTGGCCGACCCGCTCGCTGGCGGCCAACGCCGCCTGAGCGTCGGGCGCGGTAAGCACCACCATATAGCCGACGTCGGGCGCGCCTAGATCGGCGCGCATCGCCATGTCGAGCGCCTGATCGGCAGCCGGCACCGGGCTGAGCGACGCCAGCTCCCGGTTCCACAGACCCTCGCGCTGGGTGGCCAGCAACACGGCCGCTGCCAGGAACAAGCCGAATAGCGGCCAGCGCAATCGGCCCAAGGGAGGAAGCCAGCCTTGCAGGCGCGCGCCCAGGGACGACGTGTCGCGGATGCGCAGGGACGCCGGCAACAGGTGCGGCAGCACGAAGCGGGTGACGACGGCTGCGGTGGCGAGCCCGGTAATGGCGTACAGACCGAGCTGGGCGAGCCCGGGGAAATCCGAGAACAGCAACGAGGCGAAACCGAATAGCGAGGTGAGTACGCCGAGGCGAATGGTGGGCCAGAACGCGCGGTCCCAGCCCGTCCCGGGGGGGGCGCTGGCCTTGCCCGCGTGTTCGGATTGCATCAGCAGATAAATGGCGTAGTCAACCGCTTCTCCGATCAGGGCGATGCCGAAACCCAGGGTGGCGCCATGGATGGTGCCGAAACCCAGGCTCACCGCGGCAGCGCCGGCCAGCGCGCCGGAGGCGACCGGCAGCAGGCCGAGAAACAGCGTGGTCGGCGAACGATAGACCAGCAGCAGCAGGCCGGCGATGATCAAGGTGCCGGCGCCGGACAGCTGGGCGACTTCGCGTTTGATGGTTTCACGTGCTTCGACCGAGAAGGGGCCGGGGCCGGTCAGCACGAGCTGGAGGCTGGCCGGCGCGCTGAGCTGGAAAGCCTTTCGGATGGCCTCCACCGCACGCGCCTGGCCGTCGGTATCGGCCCCCTCGGCGCGGGTGCGGACCAGCAGCAGGGCACGTTCGCCGTCGCGTGATGCCCAGACCCCGTCAATCATGTTCGGCCGGCCGGTCCCGCTCAGGGTATCGAGGATCTGCATGAATTCGCCGGTGGGGTCGCGCGGCAGCAGGGCCTTGCCGAGCAGACCGGTCGAGGTGGCAAGGAGGTCGATACTGTCCGCCACCGCCGCTTCGAGACCCGCGACGCTGAAGCGCTCGGGACTGACCGCGGGGCTCAGCTGATAGCGGTGCTCGAACAGCAGCTGGCGGTCGCGTTCCAGGCCGACGCTCTCGCCGTTGGCGACATGCAGGAACTGCGGGTCGGCGCGCAACCGCGCTGCCAGTGCCCGGGAGGCCTGGGCGCGCAAGGCGGGCGCCCCCCCCTCGATGCCGATCAGGATGAGGCGTGAGCCGATGCCGGACTTGAGCTGGTCGACCAGCAGTTGCTGCGCCGGGTCGGGCGAGCGCGGCAGGAAGGCGGATAGATCGGCGGTGAAACTGGCACGGCTGACCAGCACGACACAGGCTGTGACGAAAACCAGCCACGCTGCGACTGCGATACGACCGCGCAGCGTCATGGCGCGGCGGCCTTCTGGATTTGCATCAGCGAACGATCGCCGTCAGCCTGGACAATTTCCACGCTGCGTACCACGCTCCGCGTCCCTGACATGCGGATGCGTGCGATGACAGCGCCTATCCTGGGGTCGCGGGGGGTGAGCTCAAGGGTCCAGTTCTCGAGTCCACCGTCCAGAGCCAGGTGGTAGACGCGCTCCAGCGCCTGGCGGTCTCCGGCAAGGGTGGCGCGGATGCTCTCGATCATGCCGGCCACCTCCGGGTAATCCTTGAGCTGCAGCACCTGCTTGCGGCGGCCGCGTTCCAGGGTGAGCGTATCCCCGTCGAGCACCATGGTCTCGGTTCGGGGCTTCAGGGTGCGTTTTTCGAGACGGGACGGCGGGATGAAACGCAGTTCGCCCGATGATTCGATCGGCTGATCGAGTATGGCGAGGTATTGGGTTTCGGTGAAGAGTGCCTCGCCGTGCGGGTGCTGCGCCAGCTGCGCCATGAGTTGGCCAAGGGTCAGCGGCGCGGCCAGCACGGCCGGGCCACCAAACAGCGCCCCCGCAGCGAGCAGAACCAGACGGCAAAGATCGCGCGCGCAGCGGCTCATGGTCGCGGGCCCTGCAGGCGCCAGAAGTCGAAGAAATTGAACCAGTTGTAGGGCGTGGCGCGGCAATGGCGTTCCAGGCAGGCGGCGTAGGCGCGCACCGCAGCCTCGATGGCGGCCGCCCGTTCCGTACGACCGATATCGCTGAAATCGGCCAGCCGCTCGAAGTGGACGGCGTAGCGGTTGCCGCCGAGGTAGAGGCCGCTCATGAACAGCACCGGCCGTTTCAGCATGGCGGCCAGGCGCATGGGGCCAAGCGGAAAATCGGCAAGTTTCCCGAGAAACGGAACGCGCAAGGCCGGATCGTCGCCGAGGCTGCGATCGCCCAGGACGCCGAGTACCATGCCCTCGTCCAGGCAGGTCTGGACCCGCAGCATCGAGTCGAGCCGCCCCAGCGGGACGATATCCTCTACCGCCGCCGGATGGATGGCGGCCAGCGCGGCATTGAGTTTGCGGGCATTCTCCTCGTACATGACCATCGCCACCCGGAGTCCGGGCTGGCGGCGGCCGATCGCGCGAACCGCCTCGAAGCTGCCCATGTGCGCGCCCATCAGGAAGGCGCCGCGCCCGGCAGCTAACACTTCCCTGATCACGTCCTCGCCATGCACGCTGACATCGAACAGGTCGAAGCGTGCGTTGAGCAGGAAGACACGGTCGTGAATGGTGGAGGCAAAGCTGTGGAAATGGCGGTACACGTCGGCAAAGCGGGGCGCGCGACCGAGTACTTGGCGCAGATAGATGCGTGATGCCGCTTTGGCGGCTGGCGCGAAAAGCAAAAAATACAGGCTGATTCCGGCCAGAACCAGACGCGCGGATGGACGCCCCAGGCGCAGGGAAATCCAGGTCATCAGCCGCAGCATGGTCATGTTGCTGCGTTCCGGGCGCCGGACCCATTCCGGCTGCGGCGCAGCCTCGCGCGTATTCACCGGCGCGGTCATGGCCGTTCCGGAGA
Source organism: Thiobacillus denitrificans (assembly GCA_020725005.1). GTDB lineage: Bacteria > Pseudomonadota > Gammaproteobacteria > Burkholderiales > Thiobacillaceae > Thiobacillus > Thiobacillus denitrificans_G. The sequence continues at coordinate 20,927 of DYFW01000023.1, read as the reverse complement.
AAGCGAAAAAACCACGCTGCCGCTGGCAGCGATACGGTCGCCGCAGCGTATATCGAAGCGGAAGCCGTCTGCCGGCGAACCGGCGTAATGCAGCGCAAGCGCCTCACCGGGCAGAACCGGGTTGAGGAACTTCGCCGACTTGAGTTGCGCCGCCGCGGGCTGCAGCGTGTGTTGGGTTGCCAAGGCATGCAGCGCCGCATCGAGCAGCACGACGCCAGGGAGGATGGGACGGCCCGGGAAATGTCCGCCGTAAGCCGGGTGGTTGGCCGCAATGGGTAGAGGAATCACGCTCATGCGGGCTCCTGCGCCTGGGACGTCCCCAGGGACTGCAGGTCGTCCAGTAGGCCCTGGGTTATGTGGCTGGGAAGCTTGCCGGTGGCGTTGCGCGGCAGGGCGTCGACGAACAGCAGGGGACGCGGCAGGAAAACGGGGTCGATGCGTTCGCGCAGCGCCTGGGTCAGGGCGGCCGCGGTGAGACCCGGAGCGACCACCAGTGCTGCGAGGCGGCCGATGCAGTCAGGGTCGTCCTCGCGGGGCGGCAGGAATACGCCGTCCCGCACGCCCGGGATCGCGTTCAGCTGATGGTTGAGGTAAGCCAGCGAGGTACGCTTGCCGGCGATATTGATGAGATCGGCGTGGCGGCCATGCAGCAGGAAGGTGCTCGACGCCTTGCCATCGCCGATGAGCTCGATGACATCGGAGAGGCGGGTTGGGGTCTCGATGTGCCCGCCATCGGCCCACACCGATTGCCCTTCACTGCGGAGGCAAATTCCCGGCAGGGCGTGCCATTCGGCTCCGGCGGCGGGACGGCGCGAGGCGAGCTGCCCGGTTTCGGTACAGCCGTAGATCTCATAAAGGGGCGCACCGAAACGGCTCTCGGCTTCGCGGGCCAGGGGCTGCGACAGCGGGGCGGTGGCCGACAGGATCAGGTCGGTCGCCGGCAACGTGTGCTGGTCGGCGAGTATCGTGCGCAAGTGGTAGGGCGTGGTAACCAGCAGGCGCGGGCGCGGGAGACCCGCGAGGGCAGCGCAGATATCCGCCGGGTAGAAAGGGTGGGCGGCGTGCAGCGCCGCGCCGCTTTGCAGGGGCATGAGCACGGTGGATTCCAGGCCGTACATGTGCTGCGGCGGGACCGTGCCGAGGATGGCATGCGATGCGCCGATGCCCAGGCGTTCCGCCTCCGCGCGCACGTTGCGCACCAGGTTTCCCCAGCGTTTGGGGTGTGGCAGCGGCACACCGGTGGAACCGGAAGTGAAAACCTGGGCGACGACCTGCGCGTCATCGATCTCGGGGATGTCCGGGTCTGACAAGGCGGGCGGCATCGTTTCGGGATAGCGGAAGCCGGGCAGGTCGACGCCGTCGATATCCTTGTCGGCGACGCAGAAGACATCGGGGGCGATACGCCGCATCTGCCGCACCATTTCCGGGGTGTAGGTCGAAGGCAGCAGACTGACCCGCCCACTGACGACGCATGCCGCCAGGTTGACAGTGAACCGGTAGCGGTCGCCGCAGAGATTGAGCACATGCCGGCCGGGCGGCAATGTGCCGGCGAGGTGCTTGACGTCGCCAAGAAACTGTCTCGCGGTGACCGGCGTCTTGCCACGCCACGCCACGACGGCATCGGGGCGGCGATGGGCGATGAGCGGCAGGGTCGGCATGGTCAGTGCACAGACGGCCTGGCGGATGTCGAGGCAGCCCCTGGCCGCGCAGCCGGGGAAATCCAGTAGGCGCGCACCCCGTCCAGGATGCTGTGTTGCTTCTGGTGCGGCAGCTTGCGCAGGCGCACGGCGTATTCGATGGCGAACATCAGAACGATCAGCGGAAAGGAGAGGAAATTCGCGAACAACGACCAGATTTCGATGCTGGCAATGAAGAACAGGGCGCACGAAACGAGGCTGATCGCCAGCAGAAACAGCGTCCATGCCAGCGTGACCTGGCGAGAATAGCGGACTTCCTCCGCCGACAGGCTGCCGTGCACCACTTCTGCAAAGCGGGTGCACAAGGCTTGCCGCCCGTGCGCCAGTGTCGTGCCGAAGACGGCTGCCAGCATGGCATAGGTACCGGCATGCTGGAGGAAATAGACCCAGCTGAAATTGCGTTCGAGCACGCCCCAGAAGGTCCACAGCAGCGCGGCCACGCCCGCGCACAGCAGCAGCATCGCAGGCTTCCGGGGCGAACGCCAGGTCAGCCAGAGGAGAAGGATCAGCGACGGGGCCAGCGAGACGGCCACCCCCAGCGCGGGGATGGCGGCCGCTGCCGGGGAGGTGGTGCTGTAATGCGCCAGCACTGGGTACGCGATGGCCCCGGCGACAATGACGATCCAGCGGATTGCGCGGATCAGGGACGGCTTCATTTTGTCCGGTGGGCTGCGATGTGACGCGTCAGGCTGGCAAGGGAGCTGAAGATGCTGACATTGTCCGCGTTGTCTGCCCGCAACTGGAAGCCATAATGCTTGGATACCGCCAGGGCAACTTCCAGGATGTCGATGGAATCGAGCCCGAGCCCTTCCCCGTACAGGGGGGCCGCCGGCTGGATATCTTCCGGAGAAATGTCGAGATTAAGGGCTGAAACAATGAGACCGGCTACTTCGTTTTGCAATTCCAGGTTGGCTTCGGGCATGACGACTTCACTACATAAAGTATGGCAGGGGCGACCCGAAGGAGTCAGGTCGGCGCTTGATTATATTCGTTTAGCGAGGGAGGGCGCCTGGCCGGGCGCGCCTTATTCCGGCTTGCGGTACACCATGAGGGCGTGGGTGGCAGGGTCGGTGGCGATTTCGGCGATGCGACCGTTCTTGCCCCAGATCACGCGGTAGGGCGCAAAACTGGAGGCCCAGTAGTTCCATACGGGCGAATCCAGTGACACCGTCTCGTCCCGTTGGGGATAACCCACGGCGACGATGACCTGTTCTTTGGTCATGCCCGTTACAACCTGGCCTAGCCGGATGGCCTCCCTTACCTCAGCGGGATACTTGGCGATCCTTTCCTTAGGGTTTTCGGCCAAAATCAGCTTTTCGGCGAATTGTTCCAGAGTTTCCTGCGCGCGGCCGTAATCCAGGCCGATGCGCATGGCTTTGCCATCCATGTCCACATACAGCCGGTAGCGGCCATAACCGTTCAGCTTGATCGGCGTGCCTGCGGGGATGAAGGGCAGCGAGCCGAAGTTGGAATCACTGATCCAGTCGCCCTCGTAATGCAGGTTGCAGCAGGTATACCCCACCCGTAGCGGTGCCTCATCCTTTTTTGCGCCGAACCAGTCGAAAGCCTGGGCGGGGGCCGCACACATGACTGTCGCAAACAGGACAACGGCCAGTCCGAATACGTTTTTTTTCATCTTAAGTTTCCCTGGGTGCCGAACTTACCGAAATATGTTACTTGGCACATGCGCACAACGGCAAGTCGACGCGGGCTGGGCAGGATGGGTCTCGTCGCGGGCGAAACCGAAGGCGTGGCAGGCAAATCAAGCGCCACGAAGATAGCCCGGCCGCGGCTGTTCTTGCCGGCGGGGGCGGGGTATGCTTTGTATCCCGGAACACGGAGAGACCCATGAAAACCGCACTTGCCCTGTCGTTGTTGTTGTTCACGTCTTCCGCGCTCGCCGCCCTCGTCGGCAAGGATGTCAGCTACAAGGCGGGCGACACGCTCATGAAGGGCCACCTTGCCTACGACGACGCCGTAAAGGGCAGGCGCGCCGGGGTGCTGGTGGTGCCCGAGTGGTGGGGGGTCAACGACTACGCGAGGAAGCGGGCACGCATGCTGGCGGCCGAAGGCTACGTCGCGCTGGTGGTCGACCTGTACGGCAATGGCCAGGTCGCGACCAATCCGCAGGAAGCCGGCGCGCTCGCGGGCAGCGTGAACAGGAACCCGCAGCTGGCCTACGCGCGCATGGATGCCGCGCGCCGGTTCCTCGACAGCCAGCCGAACGTGAAGAAGGGCGAGATCGCCGCGCTCGGCTACTGCTTCGGCGGCGGCGTGGTGCTGAACATGGCGCGGGCGGGCATGCCGCTCCAGTCTGTGGTGAGCTACCACGGCGTGCTGGCGACCGATATCGCGGTGAAACCCGGCGGCATCAAGGCGAAGATCCGCGTCTTTCACGGCGAGGCCGATCCGCTGGTGCCGCCGGCGCAGGTCGAGGCCTTCAGGACCGAGATGGACAATGCCGGCGCCGACTACCTGTTCGTTTCCTATCCTGGCGTGATGCACACCTTCACCAATCGCGAGGCCGACAGCTACGCCGCGCAGTTCAAGCTGCCGCTGAAGTACGACCCGGCGGCCGACACCGATTCGTGGACGCGCACGCTGGAATTCCTCAAGGTTACGCTCAAGTGAGGGTAAGGCATTGATGGACAGGCACTGCGAGCACGGCGACTGCCATGCGCCGCCGGCGGGCGGCAGCCTCGGCATACCCCGGGTCGGCGCGTTCGACCCGGCCGCGTTCGAGCGCGCGGTCACCGCGCTGCTCCTTGCCTGCGGCGTCGCGCCCGATTCGGTGCACACCGGGCGCACCGCCGAGCGGGTGCGCGAACTGTGGCAGAAACGCCTGCTCGGCGGCTACGCGATCGATCCGGCCGTGGCGCTGGGCGAGGGCTTTGCCGACGAGCGTGACGACATGGTCGTGGTGCGCGGCATCGCGGTGCACGGCGTGTGTCCGCATCACCTGGTGCCGTTCCGCGGCGTCGCCCACGTGGCCTACATTCCCGGCGGACGGCTGCACGGCTTCGGGCGCATCGCGCGCATGGTCGACGCCATCGGCCACCGCTTCACCTACCAGGAATGGATGACGCGCGACATCGCCGAGGCGCTGGTGACGCACGGCCAGGCCCAGGGCGCGGCGTGCATCGTCGAGGCCGAGCAGCTGTGCCTGCTCCTGGGTGAGGACCGGCGCGGCGACGAGCGCGTCGTCACCCAGGCTTTCACCGGCAGTTTCCGCGACAGTCCCCAGCTGCGCAACGAGTTCCTGCGCGCGGTGGCGCAGCGCGCGCTCGATTGATGCAGGCCGAGCTCCACGGCAAGGCACTCGACATCCGGCTCACGCGGGCGGCCGAGGCGGCGCTGGCGCAGCGCGCGTCGCCGCTGGTGGTCGAGATGGAACTGCTGTTTTCCTGCCTGCTCAGAAAGCGCGTGCTGTTCGGTGGTCCGGTCGACGGCGCGGTCGCGGTGAACGCGCAACTCGCGGTGCGTTTCCGCCCCATCATGACGCGTCGCTGCAGCGTCGCCGCCGGCGGCGGCGAGCCGCCGGTGGAAGGCTTTCCGCTGGAAAATCCGCGTCCCTACGTCCCGAACTGGCTGCGTCTCGACTACCAGCACGGCCAGTGGGTCGGCGAATTCGGCTACGTCGACTGAGCGCGGACTGAACCCGCGCGGGCCACGCCGGTCTTTTGTATATTGTCATGCGTGAAACTTCTCCATGAGCGCATCGCCCCATCTGCGTCCGCGCACCCTGATCCTGCCACCCGCACCCTACGTCGCCGCCCTCGTTGGTGGCTGGTGGCTCGACCGCCAAGTGTACGCACTGCCGCTCGACTGGGGCGTGACGACCCGGCCGCTCGGGTGGCTGCTGGTCGGCGTCGGCGTCGCGCTGTTCGCCTGGACGCTCGTCACCTTTGTCCGTCACCGCACCACGGTGAATCCGTACAAGGCCGCGTCGGCCTTGTGCACCGGCGGGCCGTTCCGTTTCAGCCGTAACCCCATCTATCTGGGCGACTGGTTTCTTCTCGCTGGCGTGTCGCTGCTGCTACACACGGCCTGGCCGCTGCTGTTCGCGCCCTTGGTCTGGGCGTTGCTGCGCTACGGCGTGATCCGCCACGAAGAAGCGCACCTGGAAGCGCGTTTCGGCGACGATTTCCGGGCGTACCGGGCCCGCGTGAGGCGCTGGCTGTGAGCGCATCCGGGGCGCCGTGGCTCAATCGCGCAGGCTGCTGAACACGTAATCGCGATCTTTCTGTGGCGCATGGCAGGCAAAGCAGGCGGATTCGGCCTGCTTGCCGACGACGCGGCGTGCCTTGTCACCGCCGGCGAAGCCTTCGAAACCCCAGCCACCGGTCGAGGCATAGCGCTTCGTGTCCTTGTGCATCACGCCGGCGACCTTGCGCGGGCCTTCGCTGATGGCATTGCCGGCGCGCGACGCTTCGAGCAGGTCGAACACGATCACGGCACCGTCCGGAAAGCGGCCGGAACGGTAGCCCTGCATGGCCTTGGCGTTGGCGTAGAGGTGGTGGATGCCGCCGAAGGACGTGTGGAGTGGATGGCCTTTCTCGATCACCATGCTCTTGACGTGGGTCCAGCTGCGGTAGCCCTCGGGGTAGGGCACGACGGCGTCGTCGGCCAAGGCGGGCAGGGCGGCGAGCGCGGCAAAAGCGGACAGGATGATTTTCATGGATGTCTCCTCGGGAATGGATAATATGCATCGACTCGATGCATAAAAAAAGCGTAGACTCGATACATGCCATTGTCAAACTTTGTCGGAGCCATGCCCATGCCACCCAAGACCGCTGCCACCGTCCTGCTCGAGCGAATCGCTGCCCTCATGCAGCAAAGCGTGCGCGACGACGCCGCTCGCTTTGGCCTGTTGCCCATGCACATACAAGTGCTGGCTTACCTCGCGCGTGCCAATCGCTACAGCGACATGCCGATCGCCGTCGCCGAATACTTCGGCGTCACGCGCGGCACAGTCTCGCAGACGCTGGCAGTGCTGGAACGCAAAGGCTATGTGACGAAAACCGCGGATGAACGCCATGGCAAGCGCGTGCATCTGGACCTGACGCCAGCGGGGGAGGCGGTTCTGGCGGATACCTGGGTATCACGCATCGACGCGCTGCTGGCCGGCCAGCCCGGCCTGGCACAGCCGCTCGAGGCCGTCCTGCGCGCCTTGCTGGGCGGGTTGCAGCGTCTCAACGGCCAGCAGGCTTTCGGCGTTTGCCGCGAGTGTGCGTATTTCAAAAAGACGCGGCAGGGCGGCCGGTGCGGGCTGACCGGCGAGGGGCTCGACGGTCCGCAGACGGAGCGCCTGTGCCGGGAGTGGTCGGCCGCCGCCTGAAGCGGGCCGGCTCAGACAACGGGGACGAGGGGGCCGAGCAGCGCGCGGGCGTTCTGGGTGGTGGCGTGCGCGACGGTGTCGGCGTCGATGCCGCGCAGTTCGGCCAGCGTGGCGGCGATGCGCGGCAGTTCGCCCGGCGCGTTGCGGCCGCGCCCGATCCATACCGGCGGGATGTCGGGGCTGTCGGTTTCGAGCACGATGGCCTCGAGCGGCAGGTCGGCCGCGAGCCGTCTGAGGTTGTTGGCGCGTGGCCAGGTGAAGGCGCCGCCGAACCCCAGCTTGAACCCCAGCTTGATGAATTCCCCGGCCTGCTGCGGGCTGCCGTTGAAGGCGTGGGCAATGCCGCCGCGGACCTTGATTTTGCGCAGTTGTTTCAGGATGTCATCGTTGGCGCGGCGGCAATGCAGCAGCACCGGCAGGTCGAAATCCCTGGCGATCTTCAGCTGTTCGACGAGATAGGTTTCCTGCGTCGCGCGGTCGAGGCCGCGCACGAAGAAATCCAGCCCGATCTCGCCCACCGCGACCGGGCGCCGTGTTTCGATTTGCGCGCGCAGCGCAGCGAGATGTTCCTGGCGGTGCACGTGCAGGTACATGGGATGCAGCCCCCAGGCTGGCACGCAGCCGGGATAGCGCGTGCAGGTGGCGGCGACCGCGGCGAAGTTGTCGCGGCTGACGGCGGGCACGACCTGCACCCCGACGCCGGCGGCGACGGCGCGCGCGTACTCGGCGTCGCGGTCGGTGTCGAATTCGGCGGCGTCGAAGTGGCAGTGGGTGTCGATGAAAAACGGCACCGCCGTGGGTGCCGTTTGTGTTGCGCCTGCCGTCACGCGATCAGTCGTTGCTGGCGAAGCCCAGCAGATGCAGCAGGCTGGTGAACAGGTTGAAGATCGACACGAACAGGGTGACGGTCGCCATCACGTAGTTGGTCTCGCCACCGTGGATGATGTTGCTGGTCTCGTAGAGGATGAGGCCGGACATCAGGAGCACGAACATGGCGGACACCGCCAGCGACAGGCCGGGCATCTCGAAGAAGATCGCGCCGAGGCCTGCGAGGAAGGCGACCAGGATGCCGACCATGAGGAAGCCGCCCATGAAGCTGAAGTCCTTGCGGGTGGTCATCACGTAGGCCGACAGGCCGAGGAAGATCGCGGCGGTGCCGCCCATCGCCATCATCACGACCTGCGTGCCGTTGGGCAACGACAGGTAGGCGTTGAGGATGGGGCCGAGCGTGTAGCCCATGAAGCCGGTGAGCGCGAACACGAAGGCGATGCCGAGCCCGCTGTTGCGGAACTTGGTGGTGAGGAACAGGAGGCCGAAGTAGCCGACCAGGGTGAGGATGAGGCCGGGATGCGGCAGGCCGAGCGACATCGACACACCGGCGGTGAGCGCGGCAAACGCCAGTGTCATCGACAGCAGCAGATAGGTGTTCTTGACGACCTTGCTGGTCGACAGGGCGGCGGACGGGTCGCGGCCCAGGGTGGTGACTTGCGGGTTCATCAGACCTCCTTGTGGCAATGGGGGAAAAAACACTGTCCCGAACAGACCGGGGCAGGGCGGCACAGGTTCCCGAAGCATTCGGCAGGAGGTGAGCATACCGTGAGGCGGCGCCGATTGCCACCGTGAAAAACCCTTGTGTGGCGGAGGGTTTCAGGCTGCCGCAGCCCTGGGCAGCCGGATGTCGAAGCAGATGGATTCGTTCGAGTGCGCCTCGATCGTTCCGCCGTGCGCTTCGACGATCGATTTCGTGATGGCCAGCCCGAGCCCGGCGCCGTCGCCGCTGCGCTGTCGCGAGGGGTCCGCCCGGTAGAAACGATCGAACAGGCGAGGCAGTTGCGCTGGCGGAATCGGCTCGCCTGGGTTCTCCACCGCAATCCGTACCCGATCGCCCTCGCTGCGGAGCGTGACCGATACCCGGCCGCCGCGCGGCGTGTGCTGGATGGCGTTCGACAGCAGGTTGGAGAGCGCGCGGCGCAGCATGAGCCGATCTCCGTCGACCTGCCCCGCGCCGTCCGTGGCCAGCAGGATGCCCTTCTCCTCCGCCAGCGCCTCGTAGAATGTAAACAGGTCCCCGACTTCCGCCGCGAGGTCGACCGGCTCGCGGCCGGGAACGAGGAGGCCATTGTCCGCCTTGGCCAGAAACAGCATGTCGCCGATCATCTTCGCCAGCCGCTGGTATTCCTCCAGGTTGGAATAGAGGACCTCCTGATATTCGGCCGCGCTGCGCGCCCGCGAAAGCGCGACCTGGGTCTGGGTCATGAGGTTGCTGACCGGGGTGCGCAGTTCGTGCGCGATATCGGACGAGAAATCGGACAGCCGCTGGAAAGACGATTCGAGGCGGCCCAGCATGGCGTTGAACGCGGTGGCCAGGTTGCGTATTTCGGCAGGCAGATGGGCCTCGGGAAGGCGTTCGTTCAAGTGGCTCGCGGAAAGGTTCGTGGCCAGCGCGGTCATCCTGCGCAAGGGGCGCAGGCCCACGCGGGTGACCAGCCAGCCCAGGGCGGCGGTGACGAGGGCGGCCAGCGCCGTCGTCGTCGTCAGCAGGACGAGGAACGCGTTCCTGAATTGCCGGTGATGGGTGATGTCGAGTGAAATGGCCGCGACCAGGCGCGAAGGATCCTCGAGGCCGAGGGGGACCGGAGCGGTGAGCCCGCGATACGTGCGCCCCCGGTCCGTCCACGTGAGAATGCGGCCGGGCCGGGCCCGCAACAGCGGGGCGACCGGGAAGTCCTGCGCCGGGCTCGTGAACCAGATCGACCCGTCGCCGGCGATCAGAGCGACGGACAGGCCGTGGTGGCCGACCAGCGCGTCATCCAGTTGCCCGGGGACGGCGTCCAGGTCGGCCGGCGTCTCGACCTTGGCCACGAGCTTGCGCACCAGCGTAAGCTTGCCTTCGATCTCGTGGCGGTCGATTTCCAGGAAATGCTTTTCCACCAAGTGGACGACCACCCAGCCCAGCCCCAGCAGGACGATCGTCGCGCAGGCCGCGAAAAGCAGGCTGATGCGCGCGGTGAGCGACAGGGATTTCACGGCGCGGATTCTTCCAGCACGTAGCCCATGCCGCGCACGGTATGGATCAGCTTGGGCTCGAAGCCGTCGTCCACTTTCGCGCGCAGCCTGCGCACGGCCACGTCGATGACATTGGTGTCGGAATCGAAATTCATGTCCCACACCTGGGAGGCGATCAGGCTGCGCGGCAGCACTTCGCCCTTGCGGCGCAGGAACAGTTCGAGCAGGGCAAACTCCTTGGCCGTGAGGTCGATCCGCTGTCGGGCGCGGACGGCGCGTCGGCGGAGCAGATCCAGCTCGAGGTCGGCGGCCTTGAGGACGGCGGGCTCCAGCCCGGCCTGGCCCCGCCTGACCAGGGTGCGTACCCTGGCCAGCAGCTCGGCAAAGGCAAACGGCTTGACCAGGTAATCGTCGGCGCCCAGGTCCAGTCCCTTGACGCGGTCCTCCACCTGGTCGCGCGCGGTCAGGAAAAGCACCGGCGCCTGCACCCCCGCCCGGCGCACGCCCTCGAGCACCTGCCAGCCGCTGATGCCCGGCAGCATCACGTCCAGGATCATCAGGTCGTAGTGGCCGCTCTTCGCGAGTTCCAGTCCTTCCCAGCCGTCACGCGCCACGTCCGTGACGAAGCCGGCCTCGGAGAGGCCCTGCTTCAGGTATTCGCCGGTCTTGGATTCGTCTTCGACAATCAGGAGCTTCATGCCATTCATCCTCTCGAACGCCACCCCCGCATGCTGCCATATCACGCGCCGGCTGCCGCAAACATTGCCGATTTGTAATGCATCGGTCAGAACCGTGTAGCACGGACTTCCGCAGCATACGGACATCGTCACCCCATTGAGGCGCCCCTGCCATGACAAAAACGCTTACCGCACTCGCTGCCGCACTCGCCCTGGCAAGCAACATCGCTTTCGCGCATGGCGAGGCAAAGCACGAGGCCGCCGCCGCGCCGGCGGTCAAGGAACAGAAACCCTGGGGAATGGCCGGCGATCCCGGCCAGGCAAGCCGCACCGTGGAGATTCGCATGACCGACGCCATGCGCTTCTCGCCGGACGCGATCCAGGTGAAGCGCGGCGAGACCCTCCGCTTCGTGCTCAGGAACGATGGCCGCATGCTGCACGAGATGGTGATCGGCACGCCGGTCGCCCTGGCGGAGCACGCGGCGGCAATGCGCAAATTTCCCGGCATGGAGCATGACGAACCCTACATGGCCCATGTGGCGCCCGGAAAAACCGGCGAGATCGTGTGGCAGTTCAATCGCAGCGGCGATTTCGAATTCGCCTGCCTGATCCCCGGCCATTACGAAGCCGGCATGCTGGGAAAAATCACGGTCGGCCATTGATCGCCACGCACCGCCGGATGACAAGAATGTAATCCCTTCGTCAGCTTGCCGCCTGTACGTGCGTATTAGAGTGGCCTCAGGAATCCAGCTCGGCATCGCCGGAAGCTGCGGTGCGCAGCCGACGAGCCGGAAGAAAACGACCCGTCCGATTCTCGAAAGGAGTACGCCATGAAAAACCTGTTCGTCACCCTCGCCGCCTCGTTCCTGCTTGCCGTGCCCGCCTGGGCCGGCACGGAACACACGGGCCACGGCGGGGAAGCCCATGACGCCCAGCCCGCCACCCTGACCGAAGGACAGGTCAGGAAGGTCGACCGGGAGCAGGGCCGGCTCACCCTCAAGCACGGCCCGCTGGAAAACCTGGGCATGCCGGCCATGACCATGGTATTCCGGGTGCAAAACCCTGCTATGTTGGATAAGGTCGCGCCCGGCGACAACGTCCGCTTTCTCGCGGAACGGGTGAACGGCGCCATTACCGTCACCCGTCTCGAAACCCTCCAGTAAGTCGTCATCCGAACCAAACAGGAGATCACCATGAAACGCCATACCGTGCTTGCCTCCCTGATGCTTGCCTCCGGCGTGCTGGCCTTGTCGCCCGCGCTGGCAGAAGAAGCCCATCATCCCGACCAGAAACCCGGCGCGACCGCGGCGCCTGGCGCCGACCAGGCGCAGGCCATCCAGAAAATGCAGGCCAATACCAAGAAAATGCAATCGCAGCTCGAGCAAATGGCGAAGAGCAAGAGTCCGCAAGAGCGCATGCGCCTGATGCAGGAACACATGAAAACCATGCAGGAAAACATGGCCATGGGTCAGGGCATGGTGGGCAAGGACTGTCCCATGATGGGGGGGCAGGGCGGCATGGGCATGATGGGCATGATGGGGGGCATGGGGGGCATGGGCGGCATGGGCGGCATGGGCGGCATGGGTCAGGGCATGGCCGATCAGACCGGCATGGGCGGCAAGGACGACATGATGAAGCGCATGGAAATGATGGAAAAGCGCATGGACATGATGCAGATGATGATGCAGAAGAACATGGGCGGCATGCCGCAGCCCAGCACGCCACCGGCCAAGTGAGGCGCCAGGGTGCGCCCCGTCTGCAAACGCTGAGCGAAGGATTGCCCCATGTATGGCTTTGAACACTTTGGCGCCGGGTGGGGCATGCTCCTGTTCTGGCTCGTCCCGATCGCGCTGCTCGTCCTCGTCGTGCGTTACCTCCTGGGCGACAAGGCCGGGAAGGCGGAGCCAACGCCCCTCGACATCCTGAAGACGCGCTACGCCAAGGGCGAAATCGACGAGGAAGAATACCAGCGGAAGAAGCGCGAACTCGGCGGTTAGAACCTCTGCGTATTTCCAGGGGTCGCGCGCCGGAAGCGCCGGCGCGGGAGTGACGGATGCGACGAGAAAGGCGGCGAGATGGCCATTGATCCCGTGTGCGGCATGACGGTGGACGAGAAGTCCGCCGCGCACACTGCCGTTCATGCCGGGAAAACCTGGTATTTCTGCTCGGCGCACTGCCAGCATGAATTCGAGGCCGATCCGGGCAGGTATGCCAAGCCCGACGAGGCCGCGCCAGCGGATGCTCACGCCCACCGTCGTGACGTGAACTCGGGCGTGGCCGCGGCAGGCACGGGCGGCAAGGCCAAGGATCCGGTCTGCGGCATGGTGGTGGACAAGGCCACCGCCCTCAAAACCGAACGCGCCGGGCGCAGCTACTACTTCTGCAGCGTCGGCTGCCAGCGCACCTTCGAGTCGCCGGAAGCCGAACTCCAGTCGATGAAGACGCGGGTGATGATCGCGCTTTCCGGCGTGCTGGCACTGGCCATCCTGCGTGCCGGCGCCTTCCTCGCGCTGGCCACCGGCGCCACCCTCCTCACCTGGGCGCCGATTCCCCAACTGCCCTGGTTCACCTGGGGCATGTGGCTGTTCCTGCTGGTGACGCCGGTGCAGTTCATCGGCGGCGCCAGCTTCTACAAGGGTGCCTGGCAAGCGGTGCGCACGCGCTCGATCAACATGGATTTCCTGATCGCGCTCGGCACCTCGGTGGCGTATTTCTACAGTGTGGCGGTGATTTTCTTCCCGGAAGTGTTGCCAGTCGCGGTTGCAGAACGCGACGTCTATTTCGAGGTGTCCGCCGTCATCATCGCCTTCGTGCTGCTGGGCCGGTACATGGAGGAGCTGATCAAGAAGCGCTCGTCCGCGGCGGTGCGCAAGCTCATGGATTTGAAACCGGCGACCGCGCATGTGGTGCGCGAGGGGCAGGAGATGGAAGTGCCGGCCGAATCGGTCATGGTGAACGAGACCGTGATCGTGAAACCGGGCGAGAAGATTCCCGCCGACGGCGAAGTGATCGAGGGCGCCTCCAGCGTGGACGAATCCATGCTCACCGGCGAATCGATGCCGGTGGAAAAGCATCCAGGCAGCGCGGTGATCGGCGGCACCCTCAACCGCACCGGCCTCTTGCGCTTTCGCGCGACGAAAGTCGGCGCGGAGACCGCGCTGGCGCAGATCATCAAGCTGGTGGAGGAAGCGCAGGCCTCCAGCGCGCCGATCCAGCGCCTGGCGGACGAGGTCACGCGCTGGTTCGTGCCGGCGGTGGTGGCCACCGCGCTCGTCGCCTTCTTCGGCTGGTGGCTCGCGGGCGATTTCCCGCAGGGCCTGCTGGCCTTCATCGCCGTGCTCATCATCGCCTGTCCCTGCGCGCTGGGCATCGCCACCCCGGCGGCGCTGATGGTGGGCGTGGGCAAGGGCGCGGAGGCGGGCATTCTCATTCGCGGCGGCGAAGTGCTGGAGCGCGCGAAGAGCCTCACCACGGTCGTATTCGACAAGACCGGCACGCTTACACGCGGCGAGCCGAACGTCACCGACATCCTGCCGCTGAGTGGTTTCGACGAGGGTGAGGTACTGCGCCTGGCGGCGGCAGTGGAGGCGGGTTCCGAGCATCCGCTCGGCGAGGCCATCGTGCGCGCGGCGAAGCATCGGGCGCTGGGGCTGCCGCCGGTGACGGGGTTCGAATCGATTCCCGGCCACGGCATCAAGGGTGTCGCCGACGGCAAGGCGGTGCTGCTCGGCAACCGCCGCCTGTTCGCGCGCGAAGGCATAGCCACGCAGGCGGCCGAAGACGCGATGACGCGCCTCGAGCACGAGGGCAAGACCGCCATGCTCGTCGGCTGCGACGGCCGGCTCGCCGGCGTCATCGCCGTGGCCGACACGCTCAAGCCGGAAGCGAAGGACGCGGTCGCCGCCCTCCAGCGCGAAGGCATCGAAGTCGTCATGCTCTCCGGCGACAACGCGCGCACGGCGCAGGCCATCGGGCGCGCGCTGGGCATCGCCCGCGTGATCGCGGAGGTGCTGCCGGCGGACAAGGCGCGGGTGATCCGGGATCTGCAAAAGCAGGGCAAGGTGGTGGCGATGGTGGGGGACGGCGTGAACGATGCGCCCGCGCTCGCCGCTGCCGACATCGGCATCGCCATCGGCTCCGGCTCGGACGTGGCGAAGGAGACCGGCGGCATCATCCTGGTGCGCGACGACGTGGGCGAGGTGGTGACCAGCATCCGCCTGTCGCGGGCAACGCTCAGGAAAATCAAGCAGAACCTGTTCTGGGCCTTCGTCTACAACACGGTGGCCATACCGGTGGCGGCGCTGGGATTTCTCAACCCCATCATCGCGGCGGCGGCGATGGCGCTGTCGTCCTTGTCGGTCATCGTCAACTCGGCGCTCTTGAAGCGGGCGCGCGTGGAGGCGGTGTGAATCCACAGCCTGCCGACATCGGGACGCCCGTTCGCCAGCCGGATACGGGCGAACGGGCGGTTCCGGGGCAAATCGGAACTGCGTCAGTTGGCGTACACCGGGTCCGGCGTGACGTAGACGCGGACGGTGCGACCGTTCAGCACGCCCGCCGGGGCGATGCTGCCGAGATCGAACACCGGGGCGGTGCCGTAAGTATCGAACTGCCAGGCAAAGCGCTTGCCGTCGGCGACGAAGCTGACGGTTTCACCACCGCTGACGTTGACCCACTTTGTCCCGGCATCGAGCGTGATGGTGCGGCCGGCGCTGGCGTCGTGCACGGGGCTGCCCAGCGCCGGACTGGCCGGGGGATGGTTGGCGAACGCGGGAGCCGCGAGGGCGAAAGCGCCCGCGATGGCAAGGCGGGAAAGCGGGCTGTGCAAAGTTTTCATGACTATTCTCCTTGGATCGGGTTCGACAAATGGCCTGCCGGACGCATCCGGCAGTCAGTCCATCCTACGTGGCGCATGCAAACGCCGGCCTGACCCTGGGATGACATTTTCGCAAGACGGCTTCTCGGGGGCCGGGATCGTAAGCCGTGTCCCCACAAGGCTTCCGGGATTGCAGTTTTGTAATGCTGCTGTAAGGTTTGCGGACTGAGAAAAGACTTATCCTGCAACACGAGACCCGCATGAGTGGCCGGATCACGCTTTCCCAGCCCTGACACGACCCGAAAAACATGAAATCCAAGATCAGCGTGCTGTGTTTCGGACTTGCCGCAGCCTTGGCCAATGCAGCCTGGGCAGCCGAATTGGGGCGTGACGTCGATTCCCTCATCGACTACGCCCGGCGCAACAACCCCGAATACGCGGCGATGCGCCTGGAGGCCGAGGCGGCCGGCGAGCGCGTGTATCCCGCGGGCGCCCTGCCCGACCCGGTGCTGCGCACCGAGCTGCAGAACGTCACCAACTACAGCATGGAAACCGGCAACAACGGCGGGCTGAATCTGCTGCCCAGCCGCGTCGGCAGCACCCGGTACACGTTCCTGCAATTCTTGCCCTACTGGGGCAAGCGCGACCTGAAACGCGATGCGGCCCGGGCCGAGGCGGAGGCGGCGCAGGGGCGGGCGGGGGCGACCTGGGCGGAACTCGCCGCGCGCATCAAGACGGCTTACGCGCAGTATTACTACGTGGCGCACGGCGAACGCCTCACGCGCGAGGTGCTGGGCCTGGTCGAACGCCTGGAAAAGACCGCGCAGGTGCGTTACGCCAGCGGCCTCACGCCGCAGCAGGACGCGATCCGCGCCCAGGTCGAACAGACCCGGCTGCGCGCGGAACTGGTGGCGCTGGAAGCCGAGAAGCGCCAGCTCGTGGCGCGCCTCAACGGCCTGTTGTCGCGTCCGGCATCCGCGCCGCTGGCGGAGCCGTCGGCGCTGCGGCCGCTGCCGCCGCCGGTTCGGCTCGATCCGGTGGCGCTCGCCGACCGGCTCGCGGCCGGCAATCCGCAACTCCGCACCGAAGACGCGCGGCTGCGCGCGGCGCAAAAAGGCCGTGATCTCACCTATCGCAACCGTTATCCAGATTTCATGGTGGGGGTGACGCCGATCCAGAGCGGCAATAGTTTCAACGAATGGGATCTGATGCTGGAACTCAACCTGCCGCTGCAGCAGGAAAGCCGCCGCGCCCAGGAGCGCGAGGCCGAGGCGATGCTCGGCGCCGCCCGGGCGCGGCGCGAGGCGGCCGCCAACCAGGTGCTGTCCGAACTCGACGCGCAGCTCGCCGGGCTGGAAGCGGCGCGGCGCACGGAGACGCTCCTCGGCGCCAACCTCCTGCCGCAGGCCGAGCTGACCTTCCAGTCGGCGCTTGCCGCCTATGAAACCGGGCGCGTGGATTTCGCCACCCTGCTCGACGCCCAGCAGGAAATCAGCCGCGCGCGGCAGGCCCGCCTCAAGGCCCAGGCGGAGGCGCAGATGCGGCTGGCGGAGATCGAGCGTTTGTTGGGAGAGGATCTGTGAACAGGACAGCAGGCGTGATCGCCGGCATCGTCGCCGTCGCCGTGGCGGCAGGCGCGGGGTATTGGTGGGGGGCGCGCGTGCAGCCCGAAAAGCAGACGGCCCAGGCGAAACAGGAACGCAGGATTCTCTATTACCGCAACCCCATGGGCTTGCCCGACACCTCGCCCACGCCGAAGAAAGACCCCATGGGCATGGACTACATCCCGGTGTACGAGGGCGAGGCGGAAGCGGCGCCGTCCACGCCGGGCGAGGTCGTCATCAGCGCCGAGAAAGTGCAGAAGCTGGGCGTGCGCACCGAACCGGCGGCGATGCGCGAGCTCGACCGCGTGGTGCGCGCCGCCGGGCGCGTCGAGATCGACGAGCGGCGCGTGCACGCGGTCGCGCCCAAGTTCGAAGGCTGGGTCGAGAAGCTCCACGTCAACGTCACCGGCCAGCCGGTGACCCGGGGCCAGCCGCTGTTCGAGGTCTACAGCCCGGAACTGGTGTCGGCGCAGCGCGAATACGCCATCGCCGCGCAGGGCGTCGCTGCCTTGCGCGATGCCTCGCCCGAGGCGCAGGCGAGCATGCGGCAACTGGCCGAGTCCAGTCTCGCCCGGCTGCGCAACTGGGACATTTCCGACGCGCAGCTCCAGGCGCTCGCCAAATCCGGCGAAGCCCGCCGCACGCTGACCCTGCGCGCGCCGGTGTCGGGCATCGTGCTGGAGAAGAAGGCGCTCTCCGGCATGCGTTTCATGCCGGGCGAGTCGCTGTACCAGATCGCGGACCTGTCGAGCGTATGGGTGGTGGCGGACGTGTTCGAGCAGGACATCGCGCAGGTGACGGTGGGCGCGCCGGCCACGCTCACGCTGAGCGCCTTCCCCGGCGAGACGTTCTCCGGCAAGGTGAGCTACATCTATCCCACGCTCAACGAACAGACGCGCACCATCCCGGTCCGGGTGGAACTGCCCAATCCGGGCCTCCGGCTGAAACCCGCCATGTACGCGCACATGGAATTGGCGGCCAAAGGTGGCAGCGTACTCACCGTGCCCCTATCGGCGGTGATCGACTCCGGCACGCGCAAGATCGTGCTGGTGCAGGTAGCAGAAGGCCGCTTCGCGCCGCGCGAGGTGAAGCTCGGCGCGCGCGGCGACAACCATGTGGCGGTGCTGGACGGCGTGCGCGAGGGTGAGCCGGTGGTGGTCGCGGCGAACTTCCTGATCGACGCCGAGAGCAACCTCAAGGCGGCGCTCGGCAGCCTGTCCCCGGAAACTGCGGGCGCGGCGCCAGCACAGACCGCGACCAGCGCGGTCGGCCATCGCGGCGAGGGCACGGTGGAGGGCGTCGATCCCAAGGCCAACACCATCAGCCTCAGCCACGGCCCCATCGCCAGCCTCAAGTGGCCCGCGATGAGCATGGAGTTCACGCTGGCGAATGCGGCGCTGGCACAGAAGCTCAAGCCCGGCGACCGCGTCGCCTTCGAATTCGTGGAGCGCCAGCCCGGCGAATATGTGATCACGCGGATCACGCCGCACGCAGGGCACTGACATGCTCGGCGCCCTGATTGCCTGGTCTGCCCGGAACCGTTTCCTCGTCCTGCTCGCCACCCTGCTCATGGTGGGCGCCGGCGTCTATGCGGTGGTAAAGACGCCGCTGGATGCGCTGCCCGACCTGTCCGACGTGCAGGTCATCATTTACACGGAATATCCCGGCCAGGCGCCGCAGGTGGTGGAGGATCAGGTCACCTATCCGCTCACCACCGCCATGCTGTCGGTGCCGAAATCGAAAGTGGTGCGCGGCTTTTCCTTCTTCGGCGCGTCCTTCGTCTATGTGATCTTCGAGGACGGCACCGACATCTACTGGGCGCGCTCGCGGGTGCTGGAGTACCTCAACTTCGCCGCCGGGCGGCTGCCGCGCGGGGTGACGCCCAGCCTCGGGCCGGATGCCACCGGTGTGGGCTGGGTCTACCAGTACGCGGTGCTGAGCGACCGCCACAACCTCGCCGAGCTGCGCACGCTGCAGGACTGGTACCTGCGCTACCAGCTCGCCAAGGCGCCGGGGGTGGCCGAGGTGGCTTCCCTCGGCGGTTTCGTGCAGCAGTACCAGGTGACGGTGGACCCGGTGAAGCTGCGCGCCTACGGCATTCCGCTCGCGCGCGTCTCGCAGGTGATCCGCGACTCCAACCGCGACGTCGGCGGGCGCGTGGTGGAAATGGCCGAGACCGAGTACATGGTGCGCGGCCGCGGCCTTTTGCGCGGCGCCGCCGACATCGAGGACCTGGTGGTGAAGGCCGCAGGCGGCACGCCGGTGCGCATCCGCGACATCGCGCGGGTGGAGCTGGCGCCGGACGAGCGGCGGGGGCTTTCCGAGCTCGACGGCGAGGGCGAGGTGGTGTCGGCCATCGCCATGGCGCGCTACGGCCAGAACGCGCTGGAGGTGATCCGCAACATCAAGGCCAAGATCGCCGAGATCGCGCCCGGCCTGCCCGAGGGGGTGAAGATCGTGCCGGTGTACGACCGCTCCGACCTGATCCACCGCGCCATCAATACCCTGAAGAACACGCTGATCGAGGAATCGCTCATCGTCGCCCTGGTGTGCGTGCTGTTCCTGCTGCACGTGAGAAGCGCGCTGGTGGCCATCGTCATGCTGCCGGTGGGCGTGCTGATCGCCTTCATCGTCATGCGCGCTCTGGGCATGAACTCCAACATCATGAGCCTGGGCGGCATCGCCATCGCCATCGGCGCCATGGTGGACGCGGCCATCGTCATGATCGAGAACGCGCACAAGCACCTCGAGCGCCTGAAAGCAGGCGAGTCGCGCGCCGCCGCCCTCATCGAGGCGTGCAGGGAAGTCGGGCCGGCGCTGTTCTTTTCATTGCTCATCATCACCGTCTCCTTCCTGCCGGTGTTCACGCTGGAAGCGCAGGAGGGGCGGCTGTTCGCGCCGCTGGCCTATACCAAGACCTTCGCCATGGCGGGCGCAGCGCTGCTGTCGGTGACGCTGGTGCCGGTGCTGATGCTGCTGTTCATCCGCGGCAAGATCATTCCCGAGGCGAAGAACCCGGTGAACCGCGTGCTGATCGCGGCCTACCGGCCGATCATCGCCTGGGTGATGCGCTGGAAGAAGCTCACCATCGGCCTCGCGCTGGCCGTGCTGGCGGTGAGCGTGATCCCCGCTTCCCGGCTCGGCTCCGAATTCATGCCGGCGCTCAACGAGGGCACCCTGATGTACATGCCCTCGTCGCTGCCCGGCATGTCGGTGACCAAGGCGGCGGAATTGATGCAGACCCAGGACCGGATCATCAAGCGCTTCCCCGAGGTGGCGTCGGTCTACGGCAAGGCGGGGCGGGCGCAGACGGCGACCGACCCGGCGCCGCTGGAGATGTTCGAGACCGTGATCAACCTCAAGCCGGAATCCGAGTGGCGCCCCGGCATGACCACGGACAAACTGATCGCGGAAATGGACGCGGCCCTGCAGTTCCCCGGCGTGGCCAATGCCTGGACCATGCCGATCAAGGCGCGCATCGACATGCTCTCCACCGGCATCCGCACGCCCATCGGCATCAAGGTGTTCGGCAAGGATCTCGCCGAGATGGAGCGCGTGGCCAGGGAAATCGAGGCGGTGGTCAAGCAGGTGCCGGGCACCACCAGCGCCTACGCCGAGCGCATCACCGGCGGCTTCTATCTAGACATCGAGCCGGACCGCGCGCAGCTCGCGCGCTACGGTCTGGCGGTGGGCGACCTGCTGGAGGTGATCGCGCAGGCCCTGGGCGGCGAGAGGGTCACCACCACGGTCGAGGGCCGCGAGCGCTTCGGCGTCACGGTGCGCTATCCC
>DYFW01000216.1 GCA_020725005.1 Thiobacillus denitrificans | reverse complement strand
TTCGCCGGCGCGGCGTTCGCGGTCGCGCTGCCGCTCGCCTCGCGCTGGTATCCGCCGCAGCACCAGGGCACCGCGCTCGGCATCGCCGGCGCCGGCAACTCCGGCACGGTGCTGGCCGCGCTGCTCGCGCCCGGCCTTGCCGCGGCCTACGGCTGGGGCAACGTGTTCGGCATGGCGCTGATCCCCGCGGGGGTGGCTTTCCTGGTTTACCTCGTGTTCGCCAAGGACGCGCCCGACTGCCCGCCGCCGAAGTCGCTGCACCAGTATCTCAGTGTGCTCAAGGACAGGGATGCCTGGTGGTTCATGTTCTTCTACTTCTGCACCTTCGGCGGCTTCGTCGGGCTGGCGTCCAGCCTCACCCTCTATTTCAACGACCAGTTCGGCATGGCGCCGGTGCAGGCCGGCTATTTCACCGCCGCCTGCGTGTTCGCCGGCTCGCTGGTGCGACCGCTCGGCGGCGCGCTCGCCGACCGCATCGGCGGCATCCGCACCCTGCTCGCGATGTATGTGCTGGCGGCGGTTTTCATCGCCATCGTCAGCTTCGGGGCTGCCAGCCGCTGGATCGCGCTGTTCTGGTTCATTCTCGGCATGGGCAGCCTCGGCGTGGGCAACGGCGCGGTGTTCCAGCTCGTGCCGCAGCGCTTCCGCAAGGAGATCGGCGTGATGACCGGCCTCGTCGGCATGGCAGGCGGCATCGGCGGCTTCTACCTGGCGTCGAGCCTCGGCTACCTCCGCGGCGCCACCGGCAGCTACCAGCTGGGCCTGTTGATCTTTTCGGCCCTGTGCCTCGTCGCGCTCGTCGGCCTGGCGTCGGTGAAGACGCGCTGGCGCACCACCTGGGGCGCGGCGGCGATCGCGGGGGCTAAGGTGTAAGGGGGATTAGGCGTTAGGATGTAAGAAACCAGCCCCGGTCCCGCAAATCCATGCCCCTCCGCCTCGAATTCGGCTACGCCAGCGCGACCGGGCCGCGCGCGCGCAACGAGGACTACGGCGGTTTCGTCGAGCCGGCCGACCCGCAGCTCGCCGCCACCAAGGGCATGCTCGCGGTGGTCGCCGACGGCGTCTCGGGCGGCGCGCATGGCCGCGAGGCGGCCGAGACCGCGGTGCGCAACCTGCTCGCCGATTATTACGCCACCCCCGATACCTGGGAGATTCCACGCGCGCTCGGCACCGTGCTCACGGCGATCAACCGCTGGCTCACCGGCCAGACCGCGTCGCGCCACGAAGCCGGCGGCATGGCGACGACGCTGACCGCGCTGGTGCTGCGCGGTCGGCGCTTCCATTACGCGCACGTCGGCGACAGCCGGCTTTATCGCCTGCGCGGCGAGGCGCTCGACCCGCTGACCGTCGATCATGTGTGGGAGACGCCCGGCATGTCGCATGTGTTGAAGCGCGCGCTCGGGCTCGACACCCACGTCATGCCCGACTTCGGCGACGGCGAGCTCGCTGCGGGCGATGTTTTCCTCATCGTCTGCGACGGCGTGTGGGAACCGCTCGGTCAGATCGAACTGCACAAGCTCTTGAAGCTGCACGACAGCCCGCAGCGCGCCGCGCAGGCGCTGGTCGAGGCGGCGCTGGCGGCGGGCGGGCAGGACAACGCGACCGCACTGGTGGTGCGCGTCGTCGCCACGGGCGAGGCCGAGGCGCCGCTGACCGAGGCGCACGACCTGCCGTTGCCCGGCAGGCTGCAACCGGGGGCACGGCTCGACGACTTCGTCATCGAAGGCGAACTGCACAGCGGCCGCGACACCCTGATCTACCACGCGCGCCACGTACAAACCGGCCAGCACTGGGCACTGAAGACGCTGCAGCCGGTGCTCGCCGGCGACGTCGAGGCGGCGTCGCGCCTGCTGGCCGAAGAATGGTTCCTCAAGCGCGTCCACTCGCATTATTTTCCCGAAGTCTTGCCGCTGCCGGGGCGGCATTTCCTGTATTTCGCCGCGCGCCATGTCGAGGGGGCGACGCTGCAGGACAAACTCGACGCCGGCGAGCATTTCACCGCGGTCGAAACCGTCACCCTCGGCATCCGCATGCTGAAAGGGCTGGCCGCGCTGCACCGGCTCGATATCGTCCACCGCGATATCAAACCCGCCAACCTGCACATCGACAGGGCGGGCAAGCTGCGCATCCTCGATCTCGGCGTGGCGCGCTGCCCCACGCTCGACGTGCGCGAGCCGCACGCGCAGCCCGGCACGCCGAGCTACATGGCGCCCGAGTTGTTCAGCGGCGCCGAGGCCGGCGTGCAGAGCGATCTCTACGCCGTCGGCGTCACCCTCTATCACCTGCTCACCCGGCGCTATCCCTATGGCGAGATCGAGCCCTTCCAGCATCCGCGCTTCGGCGAACCGGCGCCCCCGGTGCGCTACCGGCCCGACCTGCCCCCCTGGCTGGAGAACGTGCTCCTCAAGGCGGTCGCGCGCGACCCCGCGCAACGCTTCGAAACCGCCGAGGAAATGCTGCTCGCGCTCGAACGCGGCGAGGCCAACCCCTTGCTGCGCCGTCGCGCGCCCTTGATCGAACGTTCCCCCGCCGGCGCCTGGCCGCTGGTGGCGGGGCTGTCGATCACCCTCAATCTGTTGCTGCTGTTTCTGCTGATCGCGAGCTGAAAGGCGCACGTCCTGGTGCGGGCGGGATGCGTGGCGGGGGAAGCAGTCATCCGGCCTGAACCGCCGCCCGCACCCCATGGCTTCAGAGGTTGGTGTCGACCCAGGACGGCCGGGCAGAAACCCGAAGCCGTTATTGAGTTTTCCGTAATGAATGACAGCCCTTGTCCAGGACGCCAGGTACTATCGTTGCGCTGCCGTAGATACCGTCTTGACCGTCAAGCGACCTGAGCGAAATTAGGCACG
>DYFW01000215.1 GCA_020725005.1 Thiobacillus denitrificans | reverse complement strand
GTGCCGGTCGAAATCGTGCAGACGCAGGACCGGGTGGTGAAGATGGTGCGCATCTATCTTCCGGAACGGAATGGGGAGGCGTCCAAATCTCCCTCAACTTAGTCGAAAAATCGCCGTTAAGGCCCTTGATTCCCCTGCGGGATGCGGCTGAAATGGCGGCGGACCATCTTCTTTGGATACAGGATCGAGCGGGTCTATGGCGGCAGTATCACATTCACACAATCTGACCGGACTGGCGCGGGCCATGGTCAACCACGGCTGGTTGTCCGAAACCGAGGCCGAGGCGGTGTGGAAGCGGGCCGCCGAGGCGGACGAATCCTTCGTCACCGAACTGATCAAGGGCAGGCGCTTCAAGGCGGGCCAGGTGGCGGAATTCGCCGCCGCCTCGTTCGGCTATCCCTACCTCGATCTCGACGCCATGGATCCTGACAGCCTGCCCAAGGGGCTGCTCGATCACAAGCTGATCCAGAAGCGGCGCGTCGTCGCGCTTTATCAGCGCGGCAACAAACTCTATGTCGCGACGTCCGACCCCACGAACCTGCAGGCGCTGGACGAGGTGAAGTTCCAGACCGGCCAGACGGTCGAACCCGTGGTGGTCGATGACGACAAGCTCGGCAAGCTGATCCAGAAGGTCAACGAGGTCGCCGACAACACCCAGGCGGTCCTCAATGCCGAGGCGCTCGACCTCGAATTCACCGACGAGGAGAGCGCGGACACCGGCCAGCAGGACGTCGGCGGCATCGAAATCGACGACGCGCCGGTGGTGCGCTACCTGCAGAAAATCATGCTCGACGCGATCAACCAGGGCGCGTCGGACATCCATTTCGAGCCCTACGAGAAGTTCTACCGCATCCGCTACCGTCGCGACGGCGTGCTGGCCGAGGTGGCGCAGCCGCCGATGTCGATCAAGGACAAGGTGGCGTCGCGCATCAAGGTGCTCTCGCGGCTCGACATCTCGGAAAAGCGCGTGCCGCAGGACGGCCGCATGAAACTGGTGTTGTCGAAGAACCGCGCGATCGATTTCCGCGTCAGCACCCTGCCGACGCTGTACGGCGAGAAGATCGTCATGCGGATTCTCGATCCCGCCAGCGCGCAGCTCGGCATAGAGGCGCTGGGCTATGAGCCCTGGCAGAAGGAACTGCTGCTGAATGCGGTGCAACGCCCCTACGGCATGGTGCTGGTGACCGGCCCCACCGGTTCCGGCAAGACGGTGTCGCTCTATACCTGCCTCAACATCCTCAACAAGCCCGACGTCAACATCTCGACCGCGGAAGACCCGGCGGAAATCCAGCTGCCCGGCATCAACCAGGTCAACGTCAACGACAAGGCGGGGCTGACGTTCGCGGTGGCGCTGAAATCCTTCCTGCGGCAGGATCCCGACGTCATCATGGTCGGCGAGATCCGTGACCTGGAAACCGCCGACATCGCGATCAAGGCCGCGCAGACCGGCCACATGGTGATGTCCACGCTCCACACCAACGATGCGCCGGGGACGCTGACGCGACTTCTCAACATGGGCGTGGCGCCATTCAACGTGGCCTCGTCGGTGATCCTGATCACCGCGCAGCGCCTCGCGCGCCGGTTGTGCAGCTGCAAGCAGCCGGTCGATCTGCCGGTCGAGGCGCTGCTCGCGGCTGGCTTCACCGAGGACCAGCTGGACGGCAGCTGGACGCCCTACAGGCCGGTCGGCTGCGACATCTGCAACGGCACGGGCTACAAGGGCCGGGTCGGCATCTACCAGGTGATGCCGATTACCGATGAAATGACGCGCATCATCCTCAAGGGCGGCAACGAGACCGATATCGCCGACCAGGCGCGTCGCGAAGGCGTGCTCGACCTTCGCCAGGCAGGATTGCTCAAGGTCAAGGCCGGACTCACCTCGCTGGAAGAGGTCGAGGCCGTCACCAACATATAAGGGACACCGCTATGGCGACAGCAGCGAAGGCAATCAAGGAATCCACCTTCCAGTGGGAAGGCATGGACAAGCGCGGCAAGAAGGTCAAGGGCCAGATGCAGGCGGGGGGGGAGGCCCAGGTCAACGTCCAGTTGCGCAAGCAGGGGATTACCGTCACCAAGGTCAAGAAGCAGTCCTCGCTGTTTGGCGGCGGCAAGCGCATCACCGAGAAGGACGTCACCCTGTTCACCCGTCAGCTGGCGACGATGATGAAGGCGGGCGTGCCCTTGCTGCAGTCCTTCGAAATCGTGGCGCGCGGCCATTCCAACCCCTCGATGCAGCGCCTGCTGCTGGAAATCAAGGCCGACATCGAAAAGGGAAGCAGTCTGACGCAGGCGTTCGGGCGGCACCCGCTGTATTTCGACGCGCTGTTCTGCAACCTGGTCAGCGCGGGGGAGGCGGCGGGCATACTCGAGACGGTGCTGGACCGCCTCGCGGTGTACAAGGAAAAGATCCTCGCCATCAAGGGCAAGATCAAGTCGGCGCTGTTCTATCCTGTCTCGATCATCGTGGTCGCCTTCATCATCACGGCGGTCATCATGATTTTCGTGATCCCCGCGTTCAAGGATTTGTTCAGCGGATTCGGCGTGGACCTGCCGGCGCCTACATTGTTCGTGATCGCGCTTTCCGATTTCTTCGTTCAGTGGTGGTGGGCGATTTTCGGCGTGATCGGCGGGGGGATCTATGCTTTCCTCCAGGCCTGGAAGCGCTCGCGCAAGCTGCAGATGGCAATGGACCGGATCATGCTGAAGCTCCCGATTCTCGGCCCGGTCATCGAGAAAGCCACCATCGCGCGCTGGACGCGCACCCTGTCGACCATGTTTGCCGCGGGCGTGCCGCTGGTCGAGGCGCTCGACTCGGTGGGCGGGGCGTCGGGCAACCAGGTGTTTCTCGAGGCGACCCAGAAAATCCG
>DYFW01000214.1 GCA_020725005.1 Thiobacillus denitrificans | reverse complement strand
TCGTGTACGAATTGTCGGCCGGCGGGGTGCCGACCCGCATGGCCGACTGGGAGGCCGCCGCGCGCGACAACGTCAGCGCCGCCGCCCTCCGCGTTGCCCACGAATCCGGCCTGTTCGAAGTGATCCCGGCGCCCGCGCTGGCCGGCGAGGCGCGCGAGCGGCTCGAGGCCCACATCGGCCTCTACGAACGCGTCGCGCAGTCGGTCTTCAGCTTCGGCCGCGGCACCCAGGGCGCCTGGGCGCACAAGCAGCAGGAATTCGACTACACCCTGGGGCCCGGCCTCGCTTTCCTGCGCGATGAAACCGGCGCCGACGCCGCACTCATCGTGCTGGGTGCCGACTTCATTTCCTCGGCCGGACGGCGTGCCGCCTTCATCGCCGGGCTGGCGCTCGGCGTCGTCATGCCGCTGGGACAGGCGTTCATGACCGCAGGCGTCGTCGACCTCGAGACCGGCGACGTGCAATGGATGGGCTTTGATTCCAGCGCCAGCCTCGATTCGCGCCAGGCCGACGACATGGCGTCCCTGCTGCGCGACTTCTTCCGCACCTGGCCGGGACAGAAATGAAGCGCCTGGGCGTGGCCGCGCTCAGCCTCGCGCTCGCCGCGCCGGCGCACGCCCAGCCGGTGCCGCCGTGGGCCGGCGCGGACGCGTTGCGCGAGCGGGCGCCGGGTGAAAATAACCTCTGGCAGGAAGCCGACGAGTTCGACCAGGCGCTCGCGCGCGCCGGCAAGGTCAACCCCGATCCTGCGCTCACCGCTTATCTGCAGGGCATCCTGGACCGGCTCTATCCCGAGTTCATCGACCACCTCAGGGTGCGCGCGCTCGATGCGCCCCACCTCAACGCGTTCGCCCTGCCCAACGGCAGCATCTACGTCAACGCCGGGCTCATCGCCCGCTTCGAGAACGAAGCCCAGCTCGCCACCGTGCTCGCCCACGAGGGCGCGCACTTCACCCATCGTCACGCGCTACAGCAGGCCGAGCGGGTGAAGAACGCCGCCGCCTTCGCGCTGGTCGTCGCCATGCTGGGCGTGCCGCTGGTGGGGGATCTCATCGCGCTGTCGTCGATGTTCGGCTATTCGCGCGAACACGAGCGCGAGGCCGACGCCATCGGCTACCAGCGCCTCATCGCGGCGGGCTACGCGGCGCGCGAAAGCATTCGCACTTTCGAGCACCTGCAGGAAGAGATCCGGGCCGCCGACATCCGGGAGCCCTTTTTCTTCGCCAGCCATCCCAGGCTGCAGGAGCGCATCGACAGCTTCCGCGACCTGGTACGGGACAATGACAACGGCGAAGTCGGGCGCGAACGCTTCCTCGCGGCCACGGGCGCGCTGCGGCTCGCCTCGCTGGCGGCCGACCTGGCCGCCTACCGCTACCGGCAGATCATCCTGGTGCTCGCCAAACCCGAGCGGCGCCAGGAATTTCCGCCCGAGGCCGCGTACTATCTGGGCGAAGCCTACCGCCTGCGCAACGACGCCGGCGACGAGGCCGCCGCCGAGCGCGAATTCAGGCGCGCCCTCGAGAGCGCGCCGACGTTCGCCCCCACCTACCGCGCGCTCGGCCTGCTGCACTACAAGCGCGGCCAGACGGAAGACGCCCGCCGCGCCCTGCGGCGCTACCTGGCGCTCGCCCCCGACGCCGCCGACCGCGACTTCGTCGAGTATTACCTTCGTCTCATGGACGCTTCCGGCACCGCCACCCATAATGGAGACATGACCGGCCCCCCTGCACAGCAGCCATGAACGCCCGCGCCCACCTTCCTCCGTCCGCGGCCCTGGACATTCCCGCGACCGGAGACGCCATTTACCGGCGCATTTTCGAGTTCACCCCCGACGCCCTCCTGGTGGTGGACGCCGCCGGCCGCATCAGCCTGGCAAACGCCCAGGCCGAAAAACTCTTCGGCTACCGCCGCGAGGACCTGATCGGCCAGCCGGTCGAACTGCTGGTGCCATCGCGTTACGCCGACCGCCACGTCGCGCATCGCACCCGCTTCAACGCCGAGCCGCACTGCCGCCAGATGGGCAGCGGGCTCGAGCTGTCCGTGCGGCGCCGTGACGGCAGCGAAATGCCGGTCGACATCATGCTGAGCCCCATGGATCTTGGCGCGGCGCGTTACACCCTGTGCGTCGTGCGCGACATCACCGAGCGCAAGGCCGCCGCCGACCAGCTCAGGCAGCAGACCGAGGAATTGCAGCGCCTGCACGCGGCGCTCCGGGAACAGGCCAGCCGCGACAGCCTCACCGGGCTTCTGAACCGGCGCGCGTTTCACGAACTCGCCTCGCAGATGCTCAAGACCGCGCGCCGCCGCAAGGAAAGCGTGGCCCTGTTCATGATCGACCTCGACCACTTCAAGCGGATCAACGACCGCTACGGCCACGCCGAGGGCGATCTCGTGCTGAAGCGGGTCGGCGACACCCTGCTTGCCACCGCGCGCGAGAACGACATCGTCGCCCGCTACGGGGGCGAGGAATTCGTCATGGCGCTGCTCGGCGTCGACACGCCAGAAAGCCTCATCGCCGCCGAGCGGGTGCGCATGGCCATCGCCGGCATTGCCGACACCCGGCAGCGCATCACCACCAGCATCGGGGTCGCCAGCTTGCCGTCCCCCGCCGAGAAGGGCGACACCGCGCAACAGCTCGAGGCCCTGCTCGCCGCCGCCGACCGTGCCCTGTACGCGGCCAAGCGCGGCGGCCGCAACCGCATCTGCCACGTCCACAGCCTGCCCGGCGCCCGTTCCGGGACGCCCGCGCCATGAGTGTCCGGCGGCGCCTGGTCACCGTCGGCCTTGTCGCCAGCCTGACGACGGCCTGCGCGCCTTGGACGCGTGTCGACCCGGCCACCCGGCTCGAAACCCGGGCCGACGACTACAG
>DYFW01000213.1 GCA_020725005.1 Thiobacillus denitrificans | reverse complement strand
GTTCAACGATTCGAGCGGCCCCGACAGCGTCTTCGCGCGCAGCGCGTCGAAGCCGAGCGCGAGCCGGTCGAGCTGGTCGTTGAACTTGCCGGCCTCCGGCGAGAGCTTCGCCATCGCCTCGGCGTAGTCGGTAGCGTCCAGCGCCGCCTGGCGCAGCTCGTCGCCGCCCTGACTCAGCAGCGGCAGCAGTTCCTGGTAGCTCTTGCCGAGCACGCCGTTGAGCAGGGCCGCGCGCCGGTTCGGGTCTTCGATGCGCTCGACCGCGTCGGCGAGCTGCAGGAAGGCCTCGCGCGGGTCGCGCGCGTTGATGCCCAGCTCGGCCAGCGCCTCGGCGGCGGCCCTGTTGCCGCGCTCGGCCTCGCCGATGGTGCGCGACAGCCGGGCGATGCCTGCGCCGACATTCTCCAGGCTGGTGTCCGCCAGCTGCGCCGCGAGTTTGAACGATGCCAGGTCTTTCACCGACACGCCCACGCGCGCCGACAGGTCGTTGAGCGCGTCGGCAGCATCGATGCCGGACTTCGCGATGGCCGCGATGCCGGCGACGCCGATGCCCAGTCCAAGCGCGCCGAAGGCGGTGTTGAGTCTCGCGGAGGCGGCCGCGGCCTTGGTTCCGAAGCTGTCGAGCGTGCCGGCCGCGCGTTTCATATCCTGCTCGAACTTGGCGAGCTGGGCGTTGAGGTCTACTGTGAGTGCTGCAAAGGCCATGGTTCAGGCTCCTTTGTATGGTGTGGGCGACGCCCTGCATCGCCGCTGAATTAGGTGCGCCGTGTCGCCGTCGTCATACGGCGTCCGGATGCGCGTCGCCGCCAGGTCTCCCGCCCCGACGGCCCGGATGGCTGACGGCTGAAAGGACAAGCTGCCGTCAGCCTTCCCCGACCATTACGCCGGGATGATGCCCTGCACGGCGCAGAATGCCTCGGGCTGGGCCACGCCCACGTCCATGCGCAGGTGCGCAATGAACGCGTACTGATGGTTTGCCGCGAAGGTCTCGCGCAGCAGCTCGATGCGCAGTTCGCTACGCACGCCGAGCAGCAGCTGCGTGTAGTCGCCCACGATGATGCAGCTCGCGTTCGTTGCCGTCCCTTGGGTTTGGTCGACCGGGATGTTCGTGCTCGCATACGGCGTGACCTGGGACAATGCCGGCGGGATCTGCAGCGGCTGGCCGGTCGAGTCGGCAAAGCCGTTGATCGTGCGGCGCGTGCGCGGGTGCATGACCATCGCGCCAGGGGCCGGCGCGTTGTCGATCTCCAGTTCGTACAGCGCATCCAGAATCTTGCCGTAGCCGGTCAACGCAGCGCCGTTCGCGCCCATGTTCACGGTATTGATGCCGGACGTGTTGAAGACGCCGCGCGGCTCGGGTGCCGAGCCACTGCCCACCAGCGCCACCCGGTCGACCTCTGCCGCCATGGTGCCGGCAAAGGCTAGAGTCAGGGCTTCGGTGATGTTCATCGAATCCTCCAACAGCTCGCGGGAGACCTTGACCAGCACGGCGAGCGACTTGGGCGCGAGCACCAGGCCTTCGAAGGTCGGGTTCCCCTCGGCAATCGCGCCGTTCTCCAGCCGCCAGCCGGCAACCGGGTCGGCGGCGACGCGGACGATGGTGTTTTGATGCCCGTCGAGCGGGATCGTCCGCGCGCCGGCCTGCACACATACCGTGCGGGCGCGCATCGCGTCGATGATCTCGCCGAGCAGGTAGCGGGGCACGGTGAAGCCGCCGGTGCTGTCGGTGCCTTCGGACAGGGCTGCGCGAATGTCGGTGTTTTTGGTTCCCGAAACCATCGCCTTCACGTACTCGCCGAAGCCGAAGCGCGGGCGCTCGCCGCCGACTGCTGCGCGGAAGCTGTCCTTTGGGGCCAGCACCTTGATGGCGTTGCCGTCACGGCTTTGCCAGTCTGCCGACGCCGTGCCGGATCGGCTCACGCTGTCGGCGACGTCCAGGACCTTCAGTTGCAACTCCGTGTAGTCGACCAGCGCGGCGAGGCTGGAGAGCAATTCCGAGCTCTTGTCGTACTTGGCCTGCAGGGCGGGGGTCCACTTCGCGCCGGGGTTGTCGTCGAGCATGGACTTCAGCTCGTTGGTTTTAGCGTTGACCACGCGCCGCACGTCGGAGCGGAAGTCCAGGATGTCGGAGCGGCTGTTGCCGCACCCGTTAAGGTCGATGCCGTGCTTTGCCAGCTCAGCCTGAACATTCAGGTGCTGCTCGTCGGAGAGTGTCCGCCAACGGCGGAGGTCGCTTGCGTTCATTGCAATATCCTTTTCAGAATGGTGGCCTTCGCGCGCAAACAAAAAGGGCGCGCCCAAGGCCTGAATTAAAAAATCAGGTCACTTGAAGCGCGCCCTTCCCGTGGGGAGTTGCCGCATTCTGGTCCGGGATTGCCCGCGCCCGTGGGGCGGCGGATCTCGAAAACGATTTCATTGTAGCGTAGCCCCACGGATGGTTGCAAGCTCGATCGACTGGCCGTCGGCCGTTTTCGCAACCAGGCGCGCGCACGGCACGCCGCCGGTGATCTGGATTTCAACCAACACCGGCGCGCCCGCTTTCGTGTGAGCCGCCAGCGCGGCGACCTCGCTTTCGGTCAGCATGAAGTCGACGGCGTGCGCTGTGAACAGCTTGGCGGCCTTCGTGCAGAGGTCGAGCGTCTTGGCGCTGACCTCCTGGAATTGCTCGCGGGTGAGTGTGCTCATAAATCCTCCAGGATCGTGTTCAGGGCGGCGAAGCGGTCGGTCTGCCATGCTGGCCCGGCGCTGCGCATGTCGGCGATTAACAGCGCGGCCATTTCGCGCCGGATGCGGGTTGGGTCGGCCAGGTCGTTCCAGGCTTGGGTGAAGACTGCAGGCGCGTCGACGAAGTAGGTCGGCAGTTGTGGGTCG
>DYFW01000212.1 GCA_020725005.1 Thiobacillus denitrificans | reverse complement strand
TGACGAAGGAGCGGTCGATCTTGATCTTGTCGAGGGGGAAGCGCTTCAGATAGGCAAGACTGGAATAGCCGGTGCCGAAGTCGTCGATGGACAGGCGGACACCGAGGACCTTGAGCTGGCCGAGCAGGGTGACCACGCGTTCCGGTTCCTCCATGATGACGCTCTCGGTGATCTCGAGTTCCAGCCAGCGGGGATCGAGGCCGGAAACCGCGAGCGCTTCGCGCACCTGCTCGACGATGCTGCCGTCGTGGAACTGCGGCGCCGAAATGTTGACGGCGACCACCCACGGCGGCAGCCCGGCATCCTGCCAGGCGCGGTTCTGGCGGCAGGCCTCGGCGAGCACCCAGCGCCCGATCGGCAGTATCAACCCGCTCTCTTCCGCCAGCGGAATGAACTGGCCCGGCGGGACGACGCCCAGTTCGGGATGGCGCCAGCGCAGCAGGCATTCGACGCCGACCACGCGGTGGCTTTCGAGGTCGTGCTGCGGCTGGTAGTGCAGCAGGAACTCGCCGCGGTCGAGGGCGGCGCGCAGGTCGCTCTCGAGGCGCAGGCGCTCGGCCATCTCCCGGTTCATCTTGTGCGAGAAAAAGCGGAACTGGTTCGGGCCGGCCGCCTTTGCGCTGTGCATGGCGGCATCGGCGTTGCGCAGCAGCGTAGCGGCATCGGTGCCGTCCCCGGGGAAAAGGCAGATGCCGGCGCAAGCGGTCGATACCACCTCGCTGCCATCGATGGGCAGCGGCTGGGCGATCGCATCGAGCAGCTTGCGCACGATGGCCTCGACTGCGCCGGTGTCGCTGTTTCCGGTGGTGAGTACGCCGAACTGGTCGCTGCCGAGGCGGCCGAGCACGTCTTCATCGCGCAGCAGGTGGCGCAGCCGCGTGCCGGTCGCGCGCAGCAGGGTGTCGCCGGCCTCGTGGCCGAATCCGTCGTTGATGCGCCCGAGGTTGTCGAGGTCGAAGATTAGCAATGTCCCGCGACGACCGTTGCCGAGCCATTCGCCGAGGACGCGGCCGAAGTCGTGGCGGTTCGGCAGGCCGGTCATCTGGTCGCGCGTCGCCAGCGACTTGATGCGTGCTTCCGCAGCCTTGCGCTCTGTGAGGTCGGTGGTCTGGACGATGAAGTTCTGGAGATGATTCTGCTCATCGCGCACGACGTTGATGTTGCACCAGAGCGGGCGGTCCCTGCCCGCGCGGGTGTGCAGCCAGATCTCGCCGCGCCAGTTGTCTTGGGTCGTTACCTCGTCCCGCAGCCGTTCGAGCAGGCTCTCCAGGTGCTGCGGCGCGGCGAGCTCGCCCGGGTCGTGGCCTGCCAGTTCGGCCAGGCCGTAGCCGCTGGTATGTTCGAAGGCACGGTTGCACAGGATGACCCGGGCTTGCGCGTCGAGAATCAGGAGCCCTTCGGTGCTGTTGTCGAAGACCTGGGTGACGAGGCGTTGCCGCCGCTCGGCCTCGAAGCGCAGCGTGATGTCCCAGGCCACGCCGGCGAGCCCGCGCGCCTTGCCGTCGGTGCCGTAGACGGGAACGCGCAGGAACTCGTACAGGCGCCGTCCCGCATTCGTGTCGAACCAGACCTCGTCGCGCACCGGCGCATTGTCGCGATAGACGCGGAGCTGAGCCTCGCGCAGCTGCGCTGCGGTCCCGGGCGGGAAAAGGTCGAAGGTGGTCTTGCCGACCACCGCGTCCATCGGCAGGCCGATATTGCGGCAGAAGGCCGCGTTGGTGGCGAGGACGCGGGCGTCGGTGTCGACCAGCCAGGCGGGATCGGGAATCGCGTCGAGCAGCGCGCGGCCTTCGCGTTCCTTGGACTGGAAGGCCGCGGCCATGTCCTGCGCCATGGCCGTGGCACGCGCGTAGCTGCGCGTCCAGGCCCAGAGCAGGGCGGCGAGGGCCAGGGCGAGAATGGTGCCGAGCAGCGCATAGACCAGGGCGCGGTGCCTCCATTCGGCAAGGAATTCGCTTTCGGCGAGGCCGATGCTGAAGACGAACGGCAGCCCCTCGACCTTGCGGAACGCGAACTGGCGCATTTCGTTGTCGATCAACGCCGCACGGCTGAAGGTTCCCGTCGTTTCACCCGCGGCCAGACGCTGCGGGATCGGACTGCCGACCAGCTTCTGGCCGCGCCAGTCTGGTCGCGACGGCCAGCGCGCGACCATCTCCAGGTTGCTGGTCCAAAGGGTGACGTTGCCGCGGCCGCCGACGTCGAGGGTGGCATAGAACTGTTCGAGGAAGTCGGTGCGCACGGACGCCAGAATGATGCCGGCGAAGTTGCCGGCGTCGTCCTCGATGCGGCGCGCGAGGACGAATACCCAGTCGCCGGTGACGCGCGACAGCAGGGGCTCGGAAATGACGAGGCCGGCGCCAGGGTCATCGCGCAGCTTCACGAAATACGGACGATCGCCGATGGTCGCCGCCGACAGCGTGCCGCTGCCGTCGTAGAGGTAGCGTCCGTCGGCATCGGCGATGCGGAAGCTCAAGGCCTCTGGCAGGAGGGCGAGGTAGCTCGACAGGGCTGGTTCGACCTCGGCCCGCGGCGCGCGGCGGATCACCGCGTGCCGGTGGTTCGCGGCGAACCCGGACAGGCGCAGGTCGATCTTCTGCACGATGGCCAGGAGATGCCCCTCGAGCACCTTGTTCAGGGTGCTGGCGATCCTTTCGGCGTCACGCCTTTCGCGCTCGAGCGAATTGTGCAGATCGGCACCGATCCAGGCGGCAAGGCAAAACCACAACAACGCAACCAAGCCCGTGCCGGCGCGCAGAGAAATCTTCAATCGTCCTCCCCAGGCTCTTCGGCGGCCGGTAGTTGATATGCAAAATATGCACTAAGTCACTGCTGTCCGGTTAAATGAAGGGTTGAATCGCTGAAAGCCATGAATGATGC
>DYFW01000211.1 GCA_020725005.1 Thiobacillus denitrificans | reverse complement strand
CGGAACACACGCGCTTCATGGGGCGCAGCGTGCTGCGCGCCTATCCCGACGCCGGGCGCGCCTTCATCGCCACTTATCAAAAACTGGGCTACCTGACGCCCGAACGACTGGTCGTCCTGAGCCCTGGCCGCCAGATCGAGTCATGGCAGTTGAACGCACGGCAGGAAATCGTCACCCCGCTGCGTCAGCCGGACCCGCTCGCGGCGCAGGCGATCGGCGTCTACCAGGAAACCGCGCGCCGCGCGCGCGACGGTTTGCTGCGGCACGCCGGCCTCCCGGCGGGCTTAAGGATGCAATAAGCATGCGGCGCTACCGTGGTTGCATCGCTTCCAGAAGGAAACCGCCATGCCGCACGCAAACCGCCCCGCACGCCACGTCTACGATCCCCTGCTGCGGGCCCTGCACTGGGCCATTGCCCTGTCGGTCGTCGCGCTCGTCGCCAGCAGCCAGCTGGCCGAGGCCTTCGAGGACGGCCCGTGGGAAACCGCGATCTGGGAATTTCACCTGCGCGCCGGCTATGGCCTGGCGATCGCCCTGGCGTCCCGCCTGCTGTGGGGCCTGGTCGGCCCCGCCAGCGCACGCTGGCGCGATCTGTGGCATCCCGCGACGTGGCAGGCCGGCCTGAAAAACCTGCGCCTGCCGCGCGCGCATCGCGTTGGCCACGACCCCGTCGCCAGCCTCGCCTACCTGTTCGCCTACGCCGTGATGATGCTGATGATCGTCAGCGGTTTCGCGCTCGCCGCTGGCGAATTCAACGCCGGCCCGCTCGCCGCCTGGCTGGGCGACGCCGGCTGGGTGGAAGACGCGATGAAAGACCCGCACGAATTCGGCTTCGATCTCCTGCTGGGCTTCGTCGGCCTGCATCTGGCGGCGCTGGTGTTCCACCAGTTGCGCGGCGAGCGCGTCGCGCAGCGCATGGTGACCGGCAGGCAGTATCTCGACATCCCGGCAGCCGGAGTCCGGCCCGGCAGACGGCTGGATTGAGCGGGACCGGCGTGGCGGGCTACTATGCAGCGCGTAGCAACACCGCCGCTGCCGACAGGGCACCGCCGGATGGTGTCCAGGTCATGCGATGCCCGGGGACGGACGGGACACCGCTGTGCCCGGTGAAGACAGGATCAGGATTCCGGAAGACACGACACGATGCGCATCCTGCTGGTTGAAGACGACCGCCTGCTCGGTGACGGCCTCGCGGCCGGCCTGAACCAGGCAGGCTACGCGGTCGAATGGCTGCGCGACGGCGAGGCGGCGGTCGCCGCCCTGTCCGCCGAATCGTTTGCGGCCGTGGTGCTCGATCTCGGCCTGCCGAGACGCGACGGCCTGTCGGTGCTGCAATGGCTGCGCGGCCGCCATGACGCCACCCCGGTGCTGATCCTCACCGCGCGCGACCAGCTGGAGGACAAGGTGCGCGGCCTCGATCTGGGCGCCGACGACTACGTGCTGAAGCCCTTCGACCTCGACGAGATCGCCGCCCGCCTGCGCGCGCTGGTTCGCCGTGCCCACGGCCGCCCCGAACCGGTGCTGACGCTCGGCGAGATCGAACTCAATCCGGCGGCGCGCACGGTGTCGCGCGCCGGCGTGCTGGTCGAGCTCACCCCGCGCGAATTCGGCCTGCTGCACCTGTTGCTGCAGAACGCCGGCCGCGTGGTGACGCGGCGTGCGCTGGAAGAACAGCTCTACACCTGGAACGACGCCGTCGACAGCAACGCGCTGGAAGTCCATATCCACCACCTGCGCAAGAAGCTCGGCGGCGACCTGATCCGCACCGTGCGCGGCGTCGGCTACCTGGCGTCGGCGGCGCCGCGCCCATGAGCGGCGCGCGCGCCTACTCGCTGCGCCGCCGCCTGGTGTGGCTGCTCACCAGCGCGGTCGCGGCGATCTGGCTGCTGTCGGCATACGTGGTCTATCAGCGCGCCCATCACGAGGCCGACGAATTGCTCGACGACCAGCTGATCCAGATTGCCGAAACCCTGCTGGCGATCATGGCGGGCGGCGAGGTCGAGCACTTCGTCAAGGAGCTGCACAGGCACGCGGGGCACAGCGCGGTGCCGATCGCCTTCGAGATCTGGTACCGCGAAGACGGCGTGCAGCGACGGCTGGTGACCTCCCCCGGCCATGGCGGCTTCGGCCTCGACTTCGCCGACGGCTTCAGCCAGGCCTCCTACAAGGCCGACAGCTGGCGCTTCTACGCGACCCGTGATCGCGGCGCCCGCTACCGCGTGGTGGTCGGCCAGTCCCACGCCGCACGCGAACAGCTGGCGCGCGATATCGGCCTCTCGCTGCTGTTGCCCGCCACGCTGGCGCTGCCGCTGATGGCGCTGGCGGTATGGTGGGTCGTCGGGCGCACCTTGCGGCCGCTCGACGCGGTCGCGCACGCGGTCGGCGCGCTCGAGCCGGCGGCACTCGCGCCGCTCGACGCCTCGACGCCGCTGCCGGACGAGGTCGCGCCGCTGCGCACCGCGCTCAACGCGCTGATCCGGCGCGTCGCCGAGGCCTTCGAAAACGAGCGGCGCTTCACCGCCGACGCCGCGCACGAACTGCGCACGCCGCTCGCCGCGCTGAAAGTGCAGGCGCAGGTCGCGCTGCGCGCGCAGCGCGAAGACAGCCGCCAGCATGCACTCGCCCAGGTGATCGCCGGGGTCGACCGCATGACCCATCTGGTCGAGCAGCTGCTCACGCTTGCGCGCGTCGACCCGAACCAGGCCGACGTTGCGGCGCAAGTCTTCGATCCTGCGCCGACCATCCGCGAAGTCTGCGCCGAGATGTTGCCGCGGGCACACGAGCAGCGCCAGTCCCTGCTGGTCGTGGCGCCGGCCGGGTGCAGCCTCGCCATGGCGCCGGCCTGGCTCGCGATCGCGCTGCGCAACCTCGTCGACAATGCCC
>DYFW01000210.1 GCA_020725005.1 Thiobacillus denitrificans | reverse complement strand
GATTGTCTTCAAGCTCTTCGCCTCGCTGCAGGATTACCTGCCGGTCGAGGCGAAGATGACCAATGCCCTGACCCTTGAGCTGGACGAGGGTACAACCGTTCAGGACGTGATCGAGCGCTTCGCCCTGCCGCAGAAGTCCTGCAAGCTGGTCCTGATCGACGGCAACTTCGTGCCTCCCGAGTCGCGCGCCGCGCGCGCGCTGCGGGACGGCGAGACGCTCGCCATCTGGCCGCCCGTCGCCGGCGGCTGAGCTAGGCCAGCCGCGGCTTGCGCAGGAGCTTGAACAGCTCGAACCAGACGATGCCGGCGAGTCCGGCGCCGATGGCGAGCAGCAGATCCATGCCGCCCACCGGCGCGAAGCGGAACAGGTCGCGCAAGGCGGGCATGCCGAGCACCAGCGCGAGGCACAGCGTCGCGCCGCCGCTGATCAACCACAAGGAACGGTTCGGGCTGCCCAGCGAGGCGAGAATCGTGCGTTCCCAACTGCGGTTGGCGAAGATCAGGGCGATGTTGGCGACGACCAGGGTGGTGAAGGCCAGCGCCCGTGCCGCGCCTTCGGCCAGGCCGCGGTCGAGCGCGCTGTAGAACATGGCGATGCAGAGGACGAGGACGCCGCCCCCCTGCAGCAGGCTCAACGTGACGTTCCAGCCCGTGTAGAGCGGCTCGTCCGGCCGGCGTGGCGGACGCCTCATGGCATCGGGTTCCGCGCGCTCGGCTTCGAAGGCGATCGAGCAGGCCGGATCGATGATGAATTGCAGAAAGGCGACATGCACCGGATAGAACATCAGCGGCCAGCCGAAGAACACCGGCAGCAGCGCCATGCCGGCGATCGGCACATGGATCGCGAGGATGTAGGCCAGCGCCTTGCGCAGGTTGTCGTAGATGCGGCGTCCCAGACGGACGGCGTGGACGATCGAGGCGAAATCGTCGTCGAGCAGCACGAGAGAGGATGCTTCACGGGCGACATCGGTGCCACGCCCGCCCATGGCCACGCCGATGTGCGCCGCCTTGAGCGCGGGCGCATCGTTGACTCCGTCGCCGGTCATGGCGACGACCTCGCCGTTGGCCTTCAGCGCATTGACGATTTTCAGCTTCTGGTCTGGCACGACGCGGGCGAAGACGTTGACCTGTGCGATGCGTGCGCGCAATTCCACTGCGCTCATAGTCTCGAGTTCGGCGCCGACCATCACCGAGCAAGGCTCCAACCCGGCTTCCCGCGCGATCGCCAGCGCGGTTCCGGGGTAATCGCCGGTGATCATCACCACGCGGATGCCGGCCGCACGGCACTCGGCGATGGCGGCGGGCACCTCGGGACGCAAGGGATCGGCGAGCGCCACCAATCCGAGCAGGCGGAAATCGAAGTCGTGCTGAACAGCGGGCCACTCCGCCCCCCTGAAGCGCGCGGCGGCGACGCCGAGCACGCGCAGGCCCTGCGCCGACAGTTCCTCGACCTGCCGGGCGACGTCCGCCGTGCTCTTCGCATCCAGATGGCAGAGGTCCGCAATGGCCTCGGGGGCACCCTTGGCCGCCACGACGTATTCGTCGCCGCGCGTCGATTGCCAGACATGCGAAACCGCGCGCATGTCGCGGGTGAGCGGGTAATCGTGCGCGAGCGCCCAGTCCATGTGGAGATGTTCGGTAGCGGTCAGATAGCGCTGTCCGAGAGCGCGCATCGCCTTTTCCATCGGGTCGAAGGGGTCGACCTCGCTCGCGAGGATGCCGAACTCGAGCAGTTCGTGGAAAGCCTCCGGCAGCGGCGGCCCATCGCCGTCCGCGGGAATGCGGAACTCCTGGCTGCCGGCGACCAGCGCATTCACCGCCATCCGGTTCTGCGTCAGCGTCCCGGTCTTGTCGACGCAGAGCACGGTAGCGGCGCCGAGGATCTCGATGGCTGGAACCCGGCGCGTCAGCACGCGACGGCGGGAGATGCGCCACGCGCCGAGCGCCATGAATACCGTCAGCACCACGGGAATTTCTTCCGGCAGCACTGACATTGCCATCGTGATGCCCGCCAGCGCGCCCGCGATCCAGTCGCCGCGCGTGAGTCCGTACACCGCGAACAGGACGACGCACAGGGAGATGGCAATGGTGGCGAACACGCGCACCAGCCGGCGGGTCTGCCTCTGGAGCGGAGTTGCTTCAGGCGCAAGCGTCTGCAGCGCCTTGCCGATGCGGCCGATCTCGCTGCGCGGCCCGGTGGCGAACGCCTCGGCGATTGCCGTACCCTGCACGACCAGCGTTCCGGAATAGACCCAGGGCAGCCCCTCGCCGCCCGGACGCGCGACGGCATCCCGGCCGTTCCACGTTGTCTTGCCCACCGGCACGGACTCGCCGGTCAGCAGCGATTCGTCGATCTGCAGGTTGCGCTGGGCCAGTACGGTGGCATCCGCGGGCACGCGGT
This sequence comes from Thiobacillus denitrificans, assembly GCA_020725005.1. GTDB lineage: Bacteria > Pseudomonadota > Gammaproteobacteria > Burkholderiales > Thiobacillaceae > Thiobacillus > Thiobacillus denitrificans_G. The sequence goes on along the minus strand of DYFW01000210.1, from coordinate 485 downwards.
CGCCCTCCGAAAGGACGAGCATGTCGCCGCGGACCACCTCGCGCCCGGGGATGCGTTGCTGCTCTCCGGCACGGACGACCAGGGCGCGCGGACTGGTCAGGTCGCGCAGCGCCTCCAGAACGCGTTCCGTGCGCTGCTCCTGATGGACCGTGATCGCGATCATCACCAGTACCGAGCAAAGCAGGATCGAGGCTTCGCCGATGTCGCCGAGCAGGAAGTAGATGGCCGCCGCGGTGACCAGCAGGAGGAACATCGGCTCGCGGACGACGCCGAGCGCGATGCTCAGCGTCGAACGATGGCGGCTGCCGGGCAGCTCGTTGTAGCCTTCGCTGCGCAGCCGGGCCGTCGCCTCCGTCCGCGAGAGGCCCTGCACGTCGCGCCAGTCGGGGTGGTCCGGCCGTAGCGTCATGGTCCTGGCGGGCCTGTCCGTCAGCGCGCTTTCACGCGCTTGCCGTCGGCGACCTTGTCGTCCGGGTGGACGATGA
>DYFW01000209.1 GCA_020725005.1 Thiobacillus denitrificans | reverse complement strand
TCGACTTGCCGACGTTGGGCTGGCCGATCAGGACCACCGTGAGCCCCTCGCGCAAGAGCGCGCCCTGCCTCGCCTGCGCGCGCACCTCGGCGAGTCCGGCGTCGAGCGCGTCGAGCCGGCCGAAGGCGTCGGCCTGTTCGAGAAAGTCGATTTCCTCCTCGGGAAAGTCGAGCGTGGCCTCGACCAGGGTGCGCAGCCGCGTCAGCGCATCGACCAGGGCGTGGATGCGCGCGGAAAACGCCCCGGCGAGCGAGCGCGCCGCCGAGCGCGCGGCTTCCGCCGACGCGGCGTCGATGAGGTCGGCGACCGCCTCGGCCTGGGCGAGATCGAGCTTGCCGTTGAGAAAGGCACGCCGGGAAAACTCGCCGGGTTGCGCCAGCCGCGCGCCGAGTTCGAGACAGCGCGCGAGCAGGAGATCCATCACCACCGGCCCGCCGTGGCCCTGCAACTCGAGAACCGCCTCGCCGGTGAACGAATGCGGCGCGGCGAAATACAGCGCAATGCCCTCGTCGATCACGCCGCCGTCGCCCGCCAGAAAGCGCGCATACGTCGCCTGGCGCGGCGCCGGCAGCCGGCCGAGCACCCCCTCGGCGAAGGGCGCGACATCCGGGCCGGAAATCCGCACCACGCCCACGCCGCCGCGTCCAGGCGCCGTGGCGATGGCGGCAATGGCCTCGGCGGGGACAGGGTGCGCGCGGGTCATGGATGCGGGAAAACCGGGTCGGGAACGAGGCCGCATTGTAACGTGGGCCCCGGGGCTCGACGTCGTGCCCTTGCAAGACGTTATTCTGCGTGCGGCCTTTCCGGGAAACGCCCACCGCCGCATAATTCCGGGATTGACACCGCCCGCCCCGTGACCGCCGCCCCCGACCTCTCTCCGCACACGATCCAGCTGCCCGCCGTCCTCCAGGCCGGCGGGCAGCCGCCGGGTTTCGGCATCCTCGCCTCGATCACCGATCAGGGCCTGGTGTTCGACTTTCACGCCGGCATGCCGCGGGCGCCCCTCGTCGGCAGCAAGGCCCTGCTGGACGTCAACGTCCTCGGCCAGCATTACGCCTTCCCCGTCCTGTTCGTGCACGTGGCGGGCAGCCGCGCCCTGCTTTCCCTGCGCGACGCCCCGCCCAGCGCGCTCGCCGCCCTCGCCGCGGCGACCCGAGCGAACGCACCGCCGCTCGCCGCCAGTCTCGCCATCCTGCAGCGGCAGCACGCCTGTCACGTTCGCTTCATGGCCGGCATGCACGCCGTCGTCGACGCCTTCTACCAGCGCTTGCCGGAGGAACTCGCGCGTCTGGGCGACCAGGTGCTGTCGCCCGCCGCCCGCGCCAGGCTCGACGACCTCCCTTCCCGGCTGAACAGCCAGCGCGAAGCGATCGTGCAGCAGTTCTGCCACGCCTACCCCATGTATCCCGAACAGCGCGCAAGCTACGCCGGCGCGCGCAAGGTCGAGACGTCGCTGGATCTCGTCGACACGGAACAGGTCGACGACTGGATCCGCCGTACCGCGATCGCGCAGCGCATCGACGACGCCCTCGCCCCCCTGCCGCACGAATTCAACCGCCACTACAACGCGCTGCTGAAGAACGACTACACCGAAGTCGCCCACCCCTACCGCCTGGAGTCGGTGCTGAACGTGCTGGCCGATTTCATCGCCTCGCTGGGGATCGACGCCGACCTGCGCCTGCCGTGCTACACGGCCATGGGACACGCCTTTGAAACCCACGCCGCCGCGCTCTACCCGGCGCTGATCCAGGTGCTCGGCGTCGAACCCGACGCGCTCCAGGTCCCGGCGGCCGGCATGGACCTCGCGGCCTGGCTGCGCGCCGCGTCCCTGCCGCGCCAGGACAGCAGCGAAAGTCCCGTGGCCACGCCCCCCGCCGCGGCACAGATCGAGGAAACCGGCGCCCTGCTGCAGCGCCTCGCCCTGGCCCTGGGCACGGCATCCGGCCCGCACGCGGCAGAGGCGCCACCCGCGATCCCCGCCTTTGCAGCGCACAGCCGCATCCTGGCGCGTTTCCTGCCGCAGGAAGCGAACGCCGCGAACCCGGTCATCGACAGCGTCGGCCGCACGCTCGGCACCCTGGGCGGGCTCGACGCCACCGCACTGGACAACCTGCGCGCGCAATTGCTGCAGCCGCCGCCGGTCGAACCCGGTCCCGAACGCCTCCCGGAAACGTCGCAGGTGCGCGATCTTCTGCGGCAGGCGCAGGAAATCGTGCTGCCCTACACGCTCGACGGCCTCACCTACGAAGCCCAGCCCGGGCATCCGGCGTGGACACTGCTCAACCAGGTCGACGCCCTGCACCTCGGCGCCGATGACGACGGGCGCCTGCTCGAGCCCGCGCACCACCGCGCCGTCTCGCTCGCGTTGCAATGGCTGCTCGCGCAGGACCCGTCCGACATCGCCCTCAAGCAGGTCAACACCCTGCTTTCCCGCCTGGTCGACGAGCTACGGGCGGCGCGGCGCGCGCGACGCGCCGCGGTCCTCGAAGCGCTCGGTGCCGGTCCGGATCACCCGGCCGCCGGCTGGTGCGTCGTGCGCCGCGGCGACGACGCGATCCCCCACGAAATCCTTGGCGTGTTCGACGACCGCTACGTGCTCCTCAACCGCGCCGCCACCGGGCGCATCGACATTTCACGCGACGCCTTCGCGGCCGACCTCGACACCGGCGTGATCGAGGAAACCGGCGCCTACGACCGCCCCCTCCTCGAACGCAGCGCGAGCGCCGCGCTTGCCGCCAGCCTCGGCGCGGTGCATGCCTTTGCGTGGAAAGACCCGACCTGCGGCTGCCTCAAGCGCGGCGCGCTGATCGACGAGCTCGAACGGCGGCTCGAGCATCCCGTGCTCGACCCGCCGACCTTCTGCGCGCTGGTGGAAATCCCCTCGATGCGGC
>DYFW01000208.1 GCA_020725005.1 Thiobacillus denitrificans | reverse complement strand
GGCAGAAGGTCGGCACGATCCCCGTCGCCGGCCAACCGGTGTTCGTGATGGCCGATCCGACCGGCCGCCGGCTCTGGGTCAATTTCGCCTTCCCGCACTACGACACGGTACAGGTGATAGACATCGAAAGCCGCCGCATCGTGCACACCCTGAAACCCGGCAAGGCCGTTCTGCACCTGGAGTTCACGCCGCGCGGCGAGCACGTCTGGATCTCGGTGCGCGACGAGAACCGCATCCAGATCCATGACACCGCCAGCTTCGAAAAAATCGCGGAAATCCCCGCGCTTTCGCCAAGCGGCATTTTCTTCTCGGCACGCGCCCATCGGCTCGGATTATGAATACGTCTCTCGACCCCATCGACTTTGCCCTGGTCAACGACTGGCAACGCGGTTTCCCCCTGGTTTCCCGTCCCTATGCGGCATTGGCGCGACGGCTGGGCCTGCCGGAATCGGCGGTCATCGCCCGCCTGGAGCATCTGATCGCGCAGGGAACGGTTTCCCGCGTCGGCGCGGTTTTCCGGCCGCATACGCTCGGCTGGAGCACGCTGGCCGCCGTATCGGTGCCGGCGGACCGGATCATGGCCGTGGCCGAGGTCATCAACAGCTACCCGGAAGTCAACCACAACTATGAGCGCGAGCACGAGTTCAATCTCTGGTTCGTCGCCACCGCGCCGCATCGCGAGCAGGTCACGCAGGTGCTCACGGAAATCGGCCGGGCGGCGGACAGTCTCGTGCTCGACCTGCCGATGCTGGAGAGCTTCCACATCGACCTCGGCTTCGATCTGCGCCGCCAGGCCCGTCCCCGCGCGCCCCACCTCGACCCGGTCCGGCGTCCGCAGGAAAGCCTTGTGCCGCCCAGCCTCGAATCCGCCGACTACGCGCTGGCTGGCGCGCTGGAAGCGGGCCTCGCGCTCACCGCCCGTCCCTACGCCCGGCTGGCTGCATCGCTGGGCGTCAGCGAAGCGGTCGTCCTTGCCCGCCTTGCCCGCCTGCTCGACCTCGGCGTCATCCGCCGCTTCGGCGTCGTGGTCCGGCACCATGAACTGGGGTACGCCGCCAACGCCATGGTGGTGTGGGACGTGCCCGACGCGGCGGTCGCCGAGATCGGCCGCATGCTGGCGCAGCAGGCTGCCGTCACGCTCTGCTACCGGCGCCCGCGGCGCCTGCCGGCCTGGCGCTACAACCTTTTCTCGATGGTGCATGGCCAGGATCGTCAAGCCGTGTCGACCGAAATCGCACGCATGCGCAGCGAGCTGGGGCTCGAGCATGTCGCCTGCGAGGCCCTGTTCTCACGCCGCCGGTTCAAGCAATGCGGCGCGCGCTATTCAGGCTGGGTGCAGGCCGCATGAACCGTACCGATTCGCCAGTGCTGCCGTTGAGCGAGATCGATCGTCGCCTGATCAATGCGTTCCAGGGCGGATTCCCGGTCTGCGAACGCCCTTTCCAGGTCGCGGCCGAAGCCCTGGGGCTGGACGAGGCCAGCCTGATCGCGCGTATCGAGGCACTCCTGGCGGCCGGCGTGTTGAGCCGCTTCGGCCCGCTGTTCAACGCCGACCGCATGGGCGGCGTCAACGTCCTGGCGGCGATGTCGGTGCCGGCCGCCGACTTCGAGGCACTGGCCGGGTTGGTCAACAGGCAGCCGGAAATCGCCCATAACTACCGGCGCGAGCATGCGCTGAACCTGTGGTTCGTCGGCGCGGCGGAAACGTCGGAAAAGGTCGAATCCGCCTTCGCCCGCATCGAGGCGGCGAGCGGCCTGCCGGTCTACCGTTTCCCGAAGGAGCGCGAATTCTTTGTGGAACTGATCCTGGAGGCATGATGGATTCCGTCGACCTCGCTCTCGTTGCCGCATGCCAGGCGGGCCTGCCGCTGACGCCACGGCCCTACCATGCCATCGCGGCGCAACTCGGCCTCACCGCCGAGGAGGTGATGGCGCGCATGCAGGCAATGTTGCAACGTGGCGTCATCCGCCGCATCGGCGTGGTGCCCAACCACTATGCGCTGGGCTATGTGGCGAACGGCATGACCGTGTGGGACGTCGCCGACGAACAGGTCGACGCGCTTGGCAAGGCGGTCGGCCGGCTCGGCTTTGTCAGCCATTGTTATCGTCGCCCGCGCCACCTGCCGCTGTGGCCGTACAACCTGTTCGCCATGGTGCACGCGAAAACCCGCGGCGAGGCAGAAGCGTATGCCGCGCGGATTGCCGACGTGCTGGGCGCGGCCTGCCGGCAGTCCGACATCCTGTACAGCACCCGCATGTTGAAGAAAACCGGCTTGCGCATCGTCGACCAACCGCCACTGTCTTGAGGGCTCACTCCATGTTCCGCGTCACCCAATTCATGCAGGAACTCGTCCAGCCGACAGCGCCCGGCCCGAAGCGCAAGCCCCCCGGGCCGGTCGTGATCTGGAACCTGGTCCGACGCTGCAACCTCACCTGCAAGCATTGCTACTCGATCTCGGCGGACAAGCATTTCAGCGGCGAGCTGAGCACCGAGGAAGCCTACGCCGTGATGGATGACCTCAAGGCCTTCCGCGTGCCGGTGCTGATCCTGTCCGGCGGCGAACCCCTGCTGCGGCCCGACATCTTCGATATCGCCCGGCGCGCCAAGGCCATGGGCTTTTATGTCGGCCTGTCGTCCAACGGCACGCTGGTGAACGCGGCCAACGTCGCCACCCTCGCCGGGATCGGCTTCGACTACGTCGGCATCAGCCTGGACGGGCTGCGCGACACCCATGACCGCTTCCGTCGCAAACCGGGCGCGTTCGACGCCGCGCTGGATGGCATCCGGCTCTGTCGCGACGCCGGCGCCAAGGTCGGCATGCGCTTCACGCTGACACAGGACAACGCGCACGATCTGCCCGCCCTGCTCGACCTGATGGAAACCGAGCGTATCGACAAGTTCTATCTGTCGCATC
>DYFW01000022.1:27556-32432 GCA_020725005.1 Thiobacillus denitrificans | reverse complement strand
CGCCGTAGATCTTGACGAACTCGGTGTAGCCGTCGATCTCGCCGCGGGTGAGCGCAGCGCCGCCCGGGATGCGCAGCGCGGCGACGCGGCCCTTGGGATCGTTGGCGGGGCCGGCGAAGACCTTGAAGGCGACGTCTTTCATGGCGTCGGCGACGTCGACGAGTTCGAGCGTGACGCGCAGGTCGGGCTTGTCCGAGCCGTATCTCGCCATCGCCTCGGCGTAGGACAGGCGCGGGAAGGGCTTGGGCAGGTCGATGCCCGCAGCCTTCTGCATCATGTCGCGGATCATGCCCTCGACCAGGACCATGATGTCCTCCTCGCCCATGAACGAGGTTTCCAGGTCCACCTGCGTGAACTCGGGCTGGCGGTCGGCGCGCAGGTCTTCGTCGCGGAAGCACTTGGTGATCTGGAAGTAGCGGTCGAAGCCGGACACCATGAGCAGTTGCTTGAACAGCTGCGGCGACTGCGGCAGCGCGTAGAACATGCCGTCGTGCACGCGGGAAGGCACGAGATAGTCGCGCGCGCCTTCCGGCGTGGAGCGGGTGAGCATCGGCGTCTCGACCTCGATGAAGCCGTGGCTGTCGAGGTAGTCGCGCATGAGTTTCGATACACGGTAGCGCAGCCTGAGGTTCTTCTGCATCGGCTCGCGGCGCAGGTCGAGGTAGCGGTATTGCAGGCGGATGTTCTCGTTGACGGTTTCGTCGTCGAGCTGGAAGGGCGGCGTCGCCGAGGGGTTGAGGATCTCGATGGCACTCGCCAGCACTTCGATCATGCCGGTCGCCTGGTTGGGGTTCTCGGTGCCGGCGGGGCGGGGGCGGACGCGGCCTTCGATCTTGAGCACGAATTCGGCGCGCACTTCCTCGGCGTGCCTGAACGCCTCGGGCGTGTCGGGGTCGACGACGACCTGCACCTGGCCCTCGCGGTCCCTGAGGTCGATGAAGATGACGCCGCCGTGGTCGCGCCGGCGGTGCGCCCAGCCGCACAGGGTGACGGTGTTGCCGATGTCGGCGGCGGTGACGGCGCCGCAGTAGTGAGTACGCATGGATTGTCCTAGTTCAAGGCGTGGCTATTGGGTCGGCGTGCGGGCGTCGCCCGAGGCGACCCCCATGGAAACGATGTATTTGAGCGCGCGGTCGACCGGGACGTCGAGCTCGATGACTTCGCTCTTCTTCACGTAGAAATAGAAGCCGTTGACCGGGCTCGGCGTGGTGGGAATGAACACCGCCACGTGCTCGTCGGGCAGCGCGCGCATCACCTCGGCCGGGACGTTGGTCTGGAAGGCGAGCGACCACGCCTGAGGGTGCGGATAGCGCACCAGCAGCACCTTGCGGAAGGCGTGGCCGCTGCCCGAGAGCAGCGTGTCGGACACCTGCTTGACGCCGCCGTAGATGGATTTCACGACCGGGATGCGGATCAGCAGGCGCTCCCAGGCGTCGACGATCTTCTGGCCGAGGAAATTGGTGGCAAAGACCCCCGTGAGCACGATCACCACGAGCGTGAGAATCACGCCCAGGCCTGGCACGCGCACGCCGATCCACGCCTCCGGCTGCCACGCGGCCGGCAGGATGGCGAGGCTCTGGTCGAGCGTGCCGATCAGGAGGTCGAGCACCCACAGCGTGATGCCGAGGGGCACCCAGATCAGGAGACCGGTGACGAAATAGCGCTTCATGGGGCGGGGGCGGAAACGAAGAAGCGGGCGGCTCGCACCGCCCGCTTCCCGAGGCTGGGCCGGCTCAGTTACACGCCGGGCAGGCGCCGGTGCCGCAGGCGTGCGACGGCGCCTCGGTCTTCGTCTCGGCAGGCTTGCTGCCGCTGTTCTTGAAGTCCGTGGCGTACCAGCCGGTACCCTTGAGGGCGAAGCCGGCGGCGGTGAGCTGCTTGGCGTATTCGGCCTTGCCGCACGACGGGCACACCGTCAGCGGCGCATCGGACATTTTCTGCATTTCGTCCTGCGCGTAGCCGCAGGCGCTGCATTTGTAGGCATAAATCGGCATGATTCGCTCCGATAAATCAAGAAGTTGCGCAATTATACCCCGGTGTTGGGCGCTTGCACCCAGCTCATGGGTAGATGGCGCCGGCGCGGCGCGCTTTCAACCCGGATAATCCATTAGGGCGCCCGCCAGGGCGCGCGCAGGCCCGCAGGGCCGCCAAATGGATTATCCGGGTTCAAGGGCTACCAGGCGAAGCCGAGACTGCCGTAGACGCGCCGGGAAAAGACGTTGGTGTCGCGGAATTCCGCGTAGTCGCGGCCGAGGTTCTGCCCCACCACGGCCGCGTCGAGGGTGTAGCCCCGCCACTTGAACCGGCGCGCGAGGCGCAGGTCGACGCGGGTAAAGGCGTCCGTGTCGTCCCCCGGCGTCAGCCACTTGATCGGGTCGCTGCGCTGGACAAACACGCTGGCCTCCCAGCCGTGGTCGAGGCGGTAGCGCGCGAGCACGGCGCCGCTGTTGCGCGGCGCCGACTTGGGAATGTCCTGGTTGAAGGCGACCTCGCTGGTGCGGGTCTCGAGGAAAACGCGGGCGTAGTGTGCGCTCACGTCGAGACGATCGTTCGGGCGCCAGCGCAGCTGGATCTCGCCGCCGCGGGAAGTCGCCTTGCCGATGTTGGCGTAACGGTTCTCGCGCTGGCGGGCAGGCAGGATGCCGTCGTCCGCGGGATCGAACAATCCGCGCAGATAGCCGATGTAGTTATCGACGTGGTCATCGAACAGGCGCAGGTCATAGTCCAGCCGGGCGCCTTTCCACACGCCGAGGTAGGCGAGTTCGCGCGACACCACCCGCTCCGGCTCCAGGCCGGCCGAGGGCACGGTGACGACGTCGAGCAGCCCGCCGTCGTCGAGCCGATAGGTCTGGTTGCCGTATGCCTCGAAAAACGTCGGCGAGCGATAGGCCTGCGAGATCCCCGCGCGCACGACGTGGCCCGGCGCGACGGTGAAGCTCGCGGCCAGGCGTGGCGAGAGATCGAAACCGGTCAACGAAAACCGCTCCAGCATCGCGCCCGCATGCAGCAGCACGCGCTGGTGCGCGCGCCATTCGACGTTGCCGAACACGCGCGCCATTTCGCTGTGCCAGGTGTTGGCCGCGTTGTAATAGTGCCGGCCGGCGACGGTTTCCTGGCGCACTTCGCCGCCCCACACGCCGCGCAAGGTCGGCGTCCATTGCTCGTTCACCTGCAGCTCGACGCTGCTGCGCGTCTGCATCAGGTACTGATCGAGCGCGAGGGTGCCGAGCGGGGTCGTCGTACCAACCAGGTCCAGCGTCAGGTCGGCGTCGAAGCGGTTGCGCGCGTAATACGCCTGCAGGGTCCACTCCCGCCGCGCCGACTCGACCTTGCTGTAGGCGGCCTGCACGAACAGGGCGCGCGAATCCTGCTCGAGCGGTTCGAGCAGGCGGCGGGCGTCGGACCGGTCGTCGAGGATGCGGCCCGCGTTCCAGTCGCCCTGCGAGACGCCGAACTGCGCCATCAGCTCGGACGTGCCGGACAGTTGCCAGTCGAAGCGGCCGTTGAGGAAGTAGGTATTGCCCGCTTCCAGGTACTGGCCGTTGTCGGCGGCGGCCTTGAAGTCCACGCTGCGCTCGAAGCGGTCGTGCTGCCGGGCCGACGCGGTGAGGCGGTAGCGCAGGTCGCCGCTGCCGCCGCCGTGACGCGCGACGACGCCATGCGCGGACTGCTCGCCGGCCTGCAGGAACACGCGGCTGCCCTGCGCCTGCGCGGCGGTTTTGGTGATGATGTTGATGACGGCGGCAAACGCGTTGGCGCCGTGCACCGCGGCGTTGGGGCCGCGCACGACCTCGATGCGCTCGATGTCGTCGATCGCGAGCGGCAAATCGGTCCAGTACACCGCGCCGAAATGCGGGCTGTAGATCGAACGGCCGTCGACCCGCACCTGCATGCGGCGCGAGTAGGCGTCGCCCATGCCGTGGTAGCCCGCCGCCCAGGTGTTGTCGCGGGTGTAGGCGACCGAAAAGCCCGGCACCAGGCGCAAGAGGTCGGGAATGTCGCGGAAGCCCGAGGCGCGGATCCTGTCCTGGTCGATGACGGTGACCGCCGCTGGTGCCTCGTGCACCGGCTGCGACAGCCGCGACACCGAGAGCACCACCGGCAGGTCATCGAGAAAATCGGTCTCGCTGAGCGCGGCGTGCGCCGGCGCGGCGGCGTGCGCCAGCACAATGACAAGGGTTGCAAAGCTACGGGTCACCACAGCCGGCGCGTCGGCGGCGCCGTATTCTCCGACTTACAGATCATCCAGCCCGATAACGGCCACCGGACAGCGAAATAAACCTTATACATGAAATGGTCTTACCGGGATCGACCACGCCTACCAGCCCAGACGGAGGCTGCCGTAAACGCGACGGCTGAACACGTTCTCGGCGCGGAACTCGCTGTAGCCGCTGCCCAGGTTCTGGCCGACCAGCGCGGCCTCGACCTCGTTCCCGCGCCATTGCCAGCGCCGCGCGACCCGGAGGTCCCAGCGGGTGAATGCGTCCGTCTCGTCGCCTTCGGAGAGCCACTTCATGCGGCCGGAATGGTACGCCCCCACGCTCACGTCCCAGCCCCGGCCCAGGCCGTAGCGCGCGAGAAGGGAAACGTTGTCGCGCGGCGCGGATACGCGAAGATCCCGGTCGATGCTTTCGTCCGCGTCGATGAAGGCACGCGCGTACTGGGCGGTCAAGCGCAAGGCGGGAAAAGGCTGCCAGGCCAGCTGCAGGTCGCCGCCGCGCAGCGTGAAATCGTTGCGGTTGTCGAAGCGACCCGGCACGCCGTCGCTGTTGATGTAACCGTCGATCGTGTCGAGAAAGAACTTGGCGTCGACCTGCAGGCGCAGCGCCGGATAGTGGCCGACGTACCCCAGCTCGCGCGACAGGATGCGCTCGGG
>DYFW01000022.1:26300-27456 GCA_020725005.1 Thiobacillus denitrificans | reverse complement strand
CGCGCCACTCGGCATTGGCGTAGGCGCGCGCGAGCGTACCGTCCCGGGTTTCGCGGCTGTCGAAGTAGCGCAGACTGCGGACGGTCTCGTGCCGCACCTCGCCCCCCCAGACGACGCGCCAGTCGGGCGCCAGGCGCTGATTGCGCTGGAATTCGAGGTTGAAACGGGTTTGCAGCAGGTCGATACCCGTGTCGACGAAGACGCCGGTGGGCAGGTAGCGGGCGGGCGTCGGCGTCCAGCGGGGGCACGCGGTCTGCTGCGGGGGAACGAAGGGGGCGTCCGACGGCCCGCTATCGAGGCAGATCTGCGCCGTGTCGGGCGCGTCGAGCGTGTTGCGGCTGAAGTAGGCCTGCACCATCCATTCGTCGTCCGGGCTGGTCACGCGCTGGTACTTGAACTGGACGTACTGCGCGGAGACGTTCTGCCCCATCGGCTCGTCGCCGTTCTGCGAGTGCCCCGCCTGCCAGTCGCCGACGGCCAGCCCGAACTGAGCGCTGACCTGGTCCGTGGCCGATAACCGGTAGTCGCCGCGGCCATTGAGGAAGTAAGTCTGCGACGCCTCGTAGAGCTTGATGGGTTCCCGGCCGTCGACGGCATCGGTCTCGAAGCGGTCGCGCGCCTGCGCCGACAGCGTGAGCCGGTAGCGCAGGCCGCCCGACACGCCGCCCTGCCGCAGCGTCATCCCCTGCATGCCCTGCTCGCCCGCCTGCACCGACACGAAGTTGCCTGGCGTCTGGCTCGGATCCTTGGTGATGATGTTGATCACGGCGAGGAAGGCATTCGCCCCGTAGCTTGCCGCATTGGGGCCGCGCACCACATCGATGCGCTCGATGTCGTCGATCGCGAGCGGCAACTCGCCCCAGTTCACCGCGCCGTAGGCCGCACTGTAGATCGAGCGGCCGTCGACCAGCACCTGGAAACGTCGTGAAAAGGCGTCGGCCATGCCGTGATAGCCGATCGCCCAGGTGTTGTCTCGGGTGTAGGCGACCGAGAAGCCAGGCACCAGCCGCAAAAGATCGGGAATGTCGCGGAAGCCCGAGGCGCGGATCATGTCCTGGTCGATGACGGTGACCGCCGCCGGCGCCTCGTTGACCGGCTGCGACAGCCGCGACACCGAGAGCACGACCGGCAGGTCGTCGAGAAAATCGGTCTCGGT
>DYFW01000022.1:0-26200 GCA_020725005.1 Thiobacillus denitrificans | reverse complement strand
TCCATGTCGGCCATGCCGCCGCCACCGCGGCTGCCGAGCATCTGCATGCGGTCGCCGCGGATCTCGTAGGCGGTGCGCTCGACGCCTTCCTTGTCGGTGTACTTGCGCGAGCGGATCGAGCCTTCGACGTAGACCTGGCTGCCCTTCTTCAGGTACTGGCCGCAGACCTCGGCGGTGCGGCCGAAGAAAGCGACGCGGTGCCACTCGGTCTGCTCGACCATCTGGCCGGATTTGTCCTTGTATTTGTCGGTGGTGGCGATGGCGAGGTTGGCGACCGCTTCCCCGCTCGGCAGGTAGCGCATTTCGGGGTCGCGCCCGAGATTGCCGACCAGGATGACTTTGTTGACGGATGCCATGTTTCCCCCTGTTTGGTGTGGATTGCTTGCGTTGAGCGGATTCTATCAGGCCGCGGCCGGCGGCGCGGCGGCGGCGAGCAGGCGCTTCGCGGCGGCCTCGTCCCAGCCCTTCAGGCTCACTTTCAGCAGGGCGACCCCCTCCTCGGCGAGCACCGCCGCCTCGATCACACCCGATACTTCGGCAAGCTGCATTTTCAGCAGCGCCGCCTCGTCGGGGGGCAGCGCGCCGATGCGGTACATGCGCGTCTTCACCGCGGGCGGCGCGACCATCGACAGGCTCGCCAGCAGCCACAGGCCCATCAGCACGCCGCAGAACACGAAGACCGCGACAAAGCCGTGATGCTGGGCGAGCCAGCCGCCAAAGAAACCGCCGAAGAACAGACCGAGCGCCTGCGCGGTGTTGTAGACGCCCATGGCGGTGCCCTTGGCCGACGCCGGCGCGAGCTTGGAAATGAGCGAAGGCAGGCTGGCTTCGAGCAGGTTGAAGGCGACGAAATAGAAAAACAGCGCCCACACGATGGCCCAGAAACTGTCGATGCCGGCGGCCAGCCCCAGCTGGGCTGCGAGCATCAGCGCCACCGCGCCGATGAACACCGGCTTCATCTTGCCGCGCTTCTCGCCGTAGACGAGCGCGGGCACCATCAGCACGAAGGAGCCCAGGAGCACCGGCAAATAGACCGCCCAATGATGATCGGCGGCGAGCCCGCTTCGCACCAGCGCGACCGGCACTACGACGAACATCGCCATCTGCGCCGCGTGCAGGGCGAAAATGCCGAAGTCGAGGCGCGCGAGCTGGCCGTTTTTCAGCACGTCGGCCAGCTTCGCGGGGTTGGCCTCGGCGTCGGCGTGGAAATGACTGGACCGGGGGTCGGGCACCCACACCTTGACGACCCAGATCGCGGCGAGCGCGAGCACGCCGGTGAGCGCGAATATCCCCGGCACGCCGATCACGCGGTTGAGCGCGGGGCCGGCGACGAGCGACACGGCGAAGGTGAGGCCGATGGTCGAACCGATGAGCGCCATCGCCTTGGTGCGGTGTTCCTCGCGGGTGAGGTCGGCGAGCATCGCGGTGACCGCGGCCGAGATCGCGCCGGCGCCCTGCAGCGCGCGGCCGATGATCGTCCAGGTGATGTCGGTGGCGGCGGCGGCGACGAAACTGCCCACGGCGAACACGACGAGTCCGAAGATGATGACCTTCTTGCGCCCGATGCGGTCGGACGCCATGCCGAAGGGAATCATCAGCACGGCCTGGGTCAGACCGTACACGCCGAGGGCGAGCCCGACCAGGGTGTGGTTGTCGCCGCCTTCGAGGTGCCCGGCGTAGAGCGCGAACACGGGCAGGATGAGGAACATGCCCAGCATGCGCAGGCCGAAGATCGCCGCCAGGCCCGACGCGGCGCGCTTCTCGTCGCGAGTCATGGTTTCGGACAGGTCGGAGTGTGCCACGCTGGTTCGGCTGAATCGTGAAGTCCGTTATATTAGCAGGTTGCGAACCACGCCTCCGCGCACCCCACAATGGAATACATCCGCATCCGCGGTGCCCGCACCCACAATCTGAAGAACGTCAACCTCGACCTGCCGCGCAACAAGCTGGTGGTGCTCACGGGGCTGTCGGGCTCGGGCAAGTCCTCGCTCGCGTTCGACACCCTGTACGCCGAGGGCCAGCGCCGCTACGTAGAATCGCTGTCGGCGTACGCGCGGCAGTTTCTGCAGTTGATGGAGAAACCCGACGTCGACCTGATCGAGGGCCTCTCGCCGGCGATCTCGATCGAGCAGAAGGCGACCAGCCACAATCCGCGCTCGACCGTCGGCACCGTCACCGAGATCCACGACTACCTGCGCCTCCTGTACGCGCGCGTCGGCGACCCGCAGTGCCCGGCGCACGGCATCACGCTCGCCGCGCAGACGGTGTCGCAGATGGTCGACGCGGTGCTCGCGCTGCCGGAGGATACCAAGCTCATGATCCTGGCGCCGCTGGTGGTGGGCCGAAAGGGCGAGAACGTCGATCTCTTCGCCGAATTGCGCGCGCAGGGCTTCGTGCGGGTGCGCGTCGACGGGACGGTTCACGAGCTCGACGCCGTGCCCAAACTGGATAAAAACAGGAAGCACACGATCGAGGTCGTGGTGGACCGCCTGAAAGTGCGCATGGATGCCAAGCAGCGGCTGGCCGAAAGCTTCGAGACCGCGCTCAGGCACGCCGACGGCCGCGCGCTGGCGGTCGAGATGGATTCCGGCCGCGAGCATCTCTTTTCCGCCAAGTTCGCCTGTCCGGTATGCAACTACGCGCTGCCCGAACTCGAGCCGCGCCTGTTCTCGTTCAACAACCCGATGGGGGCGTGCCCGACCTGCGACGGCCTGGGGCAGATCACCTTCTTCGACCCGGCGCGCGTGGTCGCCTTCCCGCACCTGTCGCTCGCCAGCGGCTGCATCCGCGGCTGGGACAAGCGCAACCAGTTCTTCTTCATGATGCTGCAGTCGCTGGCGATGCATTACGGCTTCGACCTCGATACGCCGTGGGAAGACCTGCCCCGCCGCATCCAGGACGTGATCCTCAACGGCTCGGGCAAGGAGGCGATCGCCTTCCAGGTGCTGGCGCCGCGCGGCGGCTTCACCACCCGCAAGTACCCGTTCGAGGGCGTGCTCGCCAACATGGCGCGACGCTATCACGAGTCGGACTCGATGGCGGTGCGCGAGGAACTCGCCAAGTACCAGAACAACAAGCCCTGCCCGGCCTGCGCCGGCACGCGCCTGCGCGAGGAGGCACGCCACGTGATGGTCGGCGGCGTGCCGATCTATGAGGTGAGCGCGATGCCGCTGAAGGACGCGCTCGCCTTTTTCGAGTCGCTCAAGCTCGACGGCACGCGCGGCGAGATCGCCGACAAGATCGTCAAGGAGATCGTCGCCCGCGTCGGCTTTCTCAACAACGTCGGCCTCGACTACCTGTCGCTCGACCGCTCCGCCGACACGCTCTCCGGCGGCGAGGCGCAGCGCATCCGCCTCGCCAGCCAGATCGGCTCGGGGCTGACCGGCGTGATGTACGTGCTCGACGAGCCGTCGATCGGCCTGCACCAGCGCGACAACGACCGCCTGCTCGCGACCCTGAAGCACCTGCGCGACATCGGCAATTCGGTGCTGGTCGTCGAGCACGACGAGGACGCGATCCGTGCCGCCGACTACGTGGTCGACATGGGCCCCGGCGCCGGGGTGCACGGGGGCGAGGTCGTCGCCGAGGGCACGCCCGAGGAAATCCGGCTGGCCCGGGATTCGCTCACCGGCCAGTTCCTCTCCGGGCGGCGCAAGATCGCGATCCCCAAGAAGCGTCGCAAACCCGACCCCGAGCGCCAGCTCGTCGTCACCGACGCGACCGGCAACAACCTCAAGAACGTCACGCTGACTCTTCCGCTCGGCCTGTTCGTCTGCATTACCGGCGTATCGGGCTCGGGCAAGTCGACGCTGATCAACGACACGCTCTATGCCGCGGTCGCGCGCCACCTGTACGGCTCGTCCGCCGAGCCGGCGCCGCACGGCGAGATCCGGGGACTGGAATTCTTCGACAAGGTGATCAACGTCGACCAGAGCCCGATCGGCCGCACCCCGCGCTCGAATCCGGCGACCTACACCGGCCTCTTCACGCCGATCCGTGAGCTGTTCGCCGGCGTGCCGGAGGCGCGCGCGCGCGGCTACGGGCCGGGGCGCTTCTCGTTCAACGTCAAGGGCGGGCGCTGCGAGGCCTGCCAGGGCGACGGCGTCATCAAGATCGAGATGCACTTCCTCCCCGACATCTATGTCACCTGCGACGTCTGCAAGGGCCACCGCTACAACCGCGAGACGCTGGAGGTGCAGTTCAAGGGCAAGACCATCACGGAGGTGCTCGAGATGACGGTCGAGGACGCCGCCGCGTTCTTCGACGCGGTGCCGGTGGTGAAGAAGAAGCTCACGACGCTGATCGACGTGGGCCTGGGCTACGTGCGCCTCGGCCAGTCTGCGACGACGCTTTCGGGCGGCGAGGCGCAGCGCGTCAAGCTCGCGCTGGAACTCTCCAAGCGCGACACCGGGCGCACGCTCTACATCCTCGACGAGCCGACCACGGGGCTGCATTTCGCCGACATCGACCTGCTGCTGAAGGTGCTGCAGCGCCTGGCCGACGCCGGCAACAGCGTCGTCGTCATCGAGCACAACCTCGACGTCATCAAGACCGCCGACTGGCTCATCGACCTCGGCCCCGAGGGCGGCGCCGGCGGCGGCCGGATCATCGCCGAGGGCACGCCCGAGGATGTCGCCGCCCACCCGGCGAGCCATACCGGCAGGTATTTGCAGCCGGTGCTGGCGCGACGCTGACATGGCCGAGCCCGTCCGCCTGTCGAAACTCATGTCCGAGCGCGGGCTGTGCTCGCGCCGCGAGGCCGACGCCTACATCGAGAAGGGGCTGGTGTTCGTCGACGGCAGGCGCATCACCGAGCTCGGCACCAAGGTCGACCCCGCCTGCGCGATCCGCCTCGACACCGCGGCCAGCGCACGCCAGGCCGGGCGCGTGACGATCCTGCTGCACAAGCCGGTCGGCTACGTCTCGGGCCAGCCCGAGCCCGGCTACCAGCCTGCGGTGGCGCTGATCACGCCCGACACGCGCTGGCGCGACGACCGCTCGCCGCGCCGCTTCGCGCGCGAGCACCTCGCGGGCCTCGCCCCTGCCGGCCGCCTCGACATCGACTCGACCGGCCTTCTGGTGCTGACGCAGGACGGCCGTGTCGCCAAGCAGCTCATCGGCGACGCTTCCGACATCGAGAAGGAATACCTGGTACGCGTCGAGGGCCGGCTCGACGCGCGCGGCCTCGCCTTGCTCAACCACGGCCTGTCGCTCGACGGCCGCCGGCTGCGCCCGGCAAAAGTCGCGTGGCAGAACGCCGACCAGCTGCGCTTCGTGCTGAAGGAAGGCCGCAAGCGCCAGATCCGCCGCATGTGCGAACTCGTCGGCCTCACGGTGGTGGGCTTGAAGCGCGTGCGCATCGGCCGCGTGCGGCTCGGTGACCTGCCGCCGGGGCAGTGGCGTTACCTGCGCGCAGACGAGACGTTCTGAAGCCTGGCGCAAGACCGGGCATGCCCCGGAAAAATATATTGCCACAAAACAATTTTGCGTTTATCTATATAAGAGCGGGTTGACCATCCGCTTTCATTTTTTCACCACAGGGAGACTTCCATGCCATCCAAACTGCTCGTCGCACTTTTTGCCGCCCTTGCGCTGACCGCCTGCCAGAAAGCCGAAGAAGCCGCCGCCCCCGCGATGGAAAAGGCCCAGGAAGCCGCGGGTGACGCGGCCGATTCCGCTGCCGAAGCGGCAGCCGCCGCTGGCGAGGCCGCCGACGCCGCGGGTGAGGCTGCAGCCGATTCTGCCGCCGACGCCGCTGCCAAGGGCGCCGAGAAGGTAGAGGAGATGGCCGGCGAAGCCAAGGACGCGGCGAAGCCATAGGCGCTTCCCGCAACTGCTGTTCCGCGGCCGGGTTCCCGGCCGTTTTTTTGCCAGAGCGGACGGCGCGCAAGCCCTGCCGCTACAATGGCGCATTGCCCTGCTTACCCCTGTCCATGCGATTTGCGTTCCTCTTTTGTCTCGCCCTGGGTGCGCCGGTGGCGGCCGCGCCGCCTGTCGCCGTGCAGACCCGCCCGCTCGCCGAAATCGCGCTGCATCCGGTGCGCGAAGCCTCGGCGCAGGTCGTCTCGCTCAATCTCGCCAAGCTGTCGGCCGAAATCCCGGCGCGCATCGAACGCATCGCCGTCGAGCCGGGCCAGCGCATCGCCAGGGGGGACGTGGTCGCCGAACTCGACTGCGCCGACCACCGCATCGCCGCGCGGCGCGCGCAGGCCACGCTGGAATCCGCGCAGGCGCGCCTCGCGCTCGCCCGGCAGCAACTGCAGCGTGCACGCGAGCTGGCCTCGCAGAACTTCATTTCCAGCGATGCGCTCGACGCCAAGCAGGCCGAGGTCGGCGTGCTCGCCGCCGAGACGCGCCTCGCCGCCGCCGGCGAGGCTGCGGCCCGGCGCGATGTCGGCAAGTGCACGCTGAAAAGCCCCTACCCGGCGATCGTCGAGGCGCGGCTGGCGCAGGTGGGCGAATGGGCGAGCCCCGGCACGCCGGTCGTGCAGCTGTGGGACACCTCGCGCCTGCAGCTCGCCGCGCAGGTGCAGGTCGAGGATGCCGAGTCGATGACGCAGGCGCAGCCGGTATTCGTGAGCCAGGGCCGCGAGGTCGCGGTAAAGTTGTTGCGCATCTCGCCGGCGCTCAACCCGGCGAGCCGCACGCGCGAGGCGCGCTTCGCCTTTCCCGCCGTGGCGCCCGCACCCGGCAGCCACGGCGTGCTGCGCTGGCGCGATCCGCGCGCCTTCGTCCCGGCCGATTTCGTGGTGCGGCGCAACGACGTGTCCGGCGTGTTCGTGGTCAGCCAGGGCCGGGCGCGCTTCGTGCCGCTGCCGGGCGCCCAGGAAGGCCGCCCCGCGCTCGCTGCTGCGCTCGATGCCAGCACGCGGGTGGTCACCGAGGGCCGCTTCACCCTGCAGGACGGCATGGCGGTGACGACGCGCTGACGCCGCCATGAGCCTCTACGCGCGCTTCATCACCAACCACCCGCTGGCGAATGTCAGCTTCGCCGTGATCCTGCTGCTGGGCGTGCTCGCCTACCTGTCGATGCCGCGCGAGCAGGATCCCGAGATCAATTTCAACTGGCTGGTGGTCAACACGGTGCTGCCGGGCGCCGCCGCCGAGGACGTCGAGAAGCAGGTCACCGAGCCGCTCGAGGAGGCGATCCGCACCCTGCCCGACATCCGTTTCGTGTCGTCGACCAGCCGCGACAACGCGTCGGTCATCCTGGTGCGCTTCCGCGAGGTCTCCGAGCGCCAGTTCGACAAGCACGTGACCGATCTCCGGCGCCTGGTGCAAAGCAAGTACAACAGCGACCTGCCGGCCGACGCGCGCGAGCCCGACGTGCAGGAGCTCACCACGTCGAACGGTTTCCCGACCGCGATGGTGCTGCTCACCGGCCCTGCCGCCGACGCGCGCCTGCGCCGCACCGCGCGCCAGATCAAGGACGAGCTCGAACGCCTGCCGGGGGTCGACCGCGTGCTTGCCACCGGCCAGGGCGACCCCGAATTGCGCATCGAGTTCACGCCGTTCGAAGCCGCCGCGCGCGGGCTGACCGGCGCCCAGATCGCCGACGCGGTGCGCGCGTGGTTTCGCGACACCTTCGCCGGGCGCGCCCGCGTTGGTGATGACGACTGGCTGGTGCGGGTGATCGGCCGGACGGCGGACGCCGACACCCTCGGGCGTCTGACCGTGCTCTCGCCACGGCTCGACAGCCCGGTGCCGCTCACCGCCGTCGCCCGGGTGGAGACGGCGCGCGCGCGGCCCGCCAGTCTCGCCGCTTCCAACGGCCGGCCCGCCGTGATTTTCGCGATCACCAAGAAGAGCAAGGTCAACACGCTCAAGCTCGTCGCCGATGTCAACCAGCTCATCGCCGAGCGCGAGGCGTCGTTGAAGCCAGGCGGCTATTCCCTGATGCTGTTCGACGACCAGACCGTGCCGACGAAGCAGGCGATCGGCGTGATGGAGACCAATGCGCTGATCGGCCTTCTCATCGTGCTCGCGTTGTGCTGGCTCTTCCTCGGCAGCCGCCTGGCTATGCTGGTCAGCCTGGGGATCCCGTTCGCGCTGGCAAGCACCTTCGCGATCCTGCATGCCTTCGATTTCACCCTCAGCATCCCCGTGCTGCTCGGCATCGTCATTGCGCTCGGCATGCTGGTCGACGACGCCGTGGTGATCACCGAAGCCATCTACTACCGCATCGCGCGCGGCGCCGACGCGCTTGCCGCCACCCTCGATGCGATCCGCGAGGTCGGGCTGCCGGTATTGGCGGCGGTGTCGACGACCATCGCCGCCTTCCTGCCGCTGATGCTGATGCCCGGCATCGTCGGCAAATTCATGATGCTGGTGCCGCTGGTGGTGACGCTGGCGCTCTTGGCGAGTCTCGCCGAAGCCTACTGGATGATGCCGGCGCACGTGGTCGGCCTGAAGATCGATTTCACCCGGCCGACCCGCGTGCAGCCGCTGCGCGAGCGCGCCACCCACGTGCTGCGCGTGAAGTACACGCGCCTCCTGGTGAGGCTGATGCGCCATCCGTGGCTCAGCGGGCTGGCCGTGGCGGCGCTCTTCGTCGGCGCGCTCACGCTGGTGGCAGTCGGCGCGGTACGCACCCAGTTTTTCGCCTTCGACCCGATCCGCCTGTTCTACGTCAACGTCGACATGCCCAGCGGCACCGCCATCGACGTCACCCTGCGCGAGACCGCCCGGGTGGAAGCCGTGGTGCGCCGTCACCTGCAGCCCGGCGAGGCACGCGGCGTGACGAGCTACGCCGGCGTGAAATGGACCGACACCGAACCCCTCTACGGCGAGGCCTACGGCCAGGTCAGCGTATCGCTCAACCCGCGCACCGACGACATGCGCGAGGTGGGCGACGTGGTCGAGGCGATGCGCGCCGAGATCGAGGCGCTGCCCGGCCCGGCCAAATTGTCGTTCACCCTGCTGTCGGGCGGGCCGCCGGCGCAGAAACCGATCAAGCTCCGGCTGATGGGCGACGACGTCGCGGAATTGCGCGCCGCCGCGGCCGCGCTCAAGCAGGCGGTCGCCGCGATCGACGGTACCCGCGACGTCACCGACGACGACCTGCCCGGGCGGCCACAACTCGTGCTGCAGGTCGACGCCGAGGCGGTGAAGGCTGCCGGCCTCGACGCCGCCACCGTCGCGCGCCTGGTGCGCCTGCATACCGAAGGCGAAATCGTTACCGACCTGCGCGAAGGCGGCGACAAGATCGAGGTGCGCGTGCGCGGCGCGACGGCAAACACCGATCCGCTCACCGATATCCGCCAGCTGCTCGCCGACCCGGTAGCGCTGCCCGCCGGCGGCACGACGACACTCGACGCGCTGGTGCACGCCGAGACACGCATCGGCTCCGGCGGCATCAAGCACTACAACCTCAAGCGCGCGATCACCCTCGAATCCAACCTCGACAAGGAACGCCTCGACACGGTGGAAGCCAACGCACGCATCGCAGCGGCATGGGACGCGATGGAAGCACGTTTCCCCAACACGCGCATCGATTTCTCCGGCGAGCTCGACGACATCAACGAGAGTCTCGACGCGATGAAGATGCTGTTCCTGCTCGGTATCGGGCTCATCTACCTCATCCTCGCCGCGCAGTTCCGCTCCTACTGGCAGCCCTTCCTGATTCTGCTGACGGTGCCGATGGCCTTCACCGGCGTCGTGTTCGGCCTCTTCATCACGCAAAATCCGCTGTCGCTCTATACGCTCTATGGCGTGATCGCGCTCACCGGCATCGCGGTCAATTCCGCGATCGTGCTGATCGACGCCGCCAACGCGCGGCTCGCGTCCGGCATGGGCCTGCTGCACGCCACGCTGTACGCGGCGCGCCGCCGCGTCGTGCCCATACTCATCACGACCACCACGACCATCGGCGGCCTGTTCTCGCTGGCAGTGGGCCTGGGCGGAAAGTCCCTCATCTGGGGGCCGATGGCGGCGAGCCTGGTGTGGGGCCTCTTGGTCGCCACGGCCCTGACCCTCTTCACCATGCCGACCCTGTTCCGCCTAGCCATGCAGATCGGCCCCGGCGTGCGCCGCAGCCTCGCGCGGCGGCACGTGCGCCGCGCATGAACCCGCGCGCCCTGCTGCGCGGCGCCTTCGACGCCGCGGTCGGCGCGGCGAATCCGGCCCGCGTCGTGCCGCCGCATCTGCCGGCGCCGCCGCGCGGCCGCACCCTCGTGCTCGGCGGCGGCAAGGCCGCCGCCAGCATGGCGGCAGCGGTCGAGACACACTGGCCGCGTGAGGCGCCCTTGTCAGGACTGGTCGTCACGCGCTACCAGCACGGTCTGCCCACGCAGCGCATCGACGTCGTCGAGGCGAGCCATCCGCTCCCGGACGGACGCGGCGAGGCGGCCGCGCGGCGCATGCTCGAACTGGCCGCCGGGCTGGGGCCCGACGACCTGCTGCTCGCGCTCGTCTCCGGCGGCGGCTCCAGCCTGCTCGCCGCGCCGGTCGAGGGCGTGACGCTGAAGGAACTGCGCGCGGTGACCAAGGCGCTGCTCGGCGCCGGCGCCGCCATCCAGGACATCAACACCGTGCGCAAGCATCTCACGCGGCTCTCGGGCGGGCGCCTCGCTTGCGCGGCCAACGGCGCGCAGGTGCTTGCCCTCATCATTTCCGACGTCGTCGGCGACGACCCCACGCATATCGCCTCCGGCCCTTGCGCACCGGACCCGACGACGTGTGCGGACGCGCGCGCGGTGCTGGCGCGCTTCGGCATCGCGGCGCCGGCAAGCGTCGTGCGCCACCTGGAACGTTGCGCCGGCGACACCCCGAAACCGGGGGATCCCTGCCTTGCGCGCAGCGCGAACCGCGTCGTCGCCAACGCCCAGGCGAGCCTGGCGGCTGCGTGCGCCTACTTCGCGCAGCACGGCGTGCCGGCGCTGCTCGTGTCGGATTGCGTCAGCGGCGACGCGCAGGCCGCCGCGCGCGCGCACGCCGCGCTCGCGCGGGCCAGCACGCGTCGCCCGCTCGCGCTCGTCTCCGGCGGCGAAACCACGGTGACGCTGCGGCCGCAGCACGGTCGCGGCGGACGCAACGCGGAATTCCTGCTGGCGCTCGCCCTGGCGCTACAGGACACGCCCGCCTGGGCGATCGCGTGCGACACCGACGGCATCGACGGCAGCGAGGACAACGCCGGCGCGATCCTCGCGCCGGACACCCTCGCACGCGCGCAGGCCCGCGGCATCGATGCCGCCGCCCGGCTTGCGGCACACGACAGCCATGGCTTCTTCGCCGCCCTCGGCGACCTCGTCGTCACCGGGCCGACACGCACCAACGTCAATGATTTCCGCGCCCTGCTGCTCGGCGTCGACTGACCCGCCTCAGCTCGCGCGCTGCACCGCTACCGGGTCGCCGACCCTGAGCCCGTAGGTTGCCGCCGCGCTGCCGCGGTTGAGCGCAATCTCGACCAGGCCGACGCTGTTCACGAACCAGCACCCCGTTCCCTTGCCGGCAAAGCCGAAACTCTCCGCATGCGGGAAAGCCTGTCCGCCCGCGCGCACCTGCGCGGCCGGCGACGCCCCGCGGATGCCGGTCCAGGCGTTGCCGTAATGGTCGATGTAGATCACGCGCGGCAGATCGCCGGCGTCGAACATCACGCCCAGCTCATCGACGCTCGCGAGCTTGTCGTGCGGGAAGTCGCCGCGCGCGATCTCGCCAGCGACCGGCGCGAAGAGGTCACGGCCGTGAAACGTCGCCGACAGTGCCGCGGGGCGCCACACGATGCGCCAGAGCCTGGTCGCGCGGGCGCGCGAGGCCAGCACCGACAGCAGGCCGTTGTCGGGGCCGACGAACCAGTTGCCGTCGGCTTCGAGCACCACCGTGCCGCGCGGCGTCCCGACCCCGGGATCCACCACCGCGAGGAAGACGCTGCCGACGGGGAACTGCGGCGCCAGCGCCGCGAGCAGGTGCGCACCCGCGTGCGGATTGAAATCCGGCGCCTCGTGCAGCAGGTCGACAATGGCAGCGCCCGGAGCCTCCCTGTACAGGCGCGCCTTGACCTGGCCGACGTAGGGGTCGCGGCTGCCGAAATCAGTAAAGAGAACGATCATGCTGTCCAACCGGAAGTGCCGATCGCATGACTATGCCTCAGCGCCGCCCGCGGTGCAAAATCTTGGTGCCCGGTCGCACGCACCCAAGAAAAAAGCCGGGCGAACCCGGCTTTTTCCTGCTCTGGTGTGTCCTTGCTTACTCGGCCTCGACCGGCTCGGCCCCGGTGTCGGGGCGATCGACCAGTTCCACCAGTGCCATCGGGGCATTGTCGCCGACACGGAAGCCATACTTGAGAATGCGCAGGTAGCCGCCCGGACGGGTCTTGTAGCGCGGGCCGAGTTCGCCGAACAGTTTCATGACCATCTCGCGATCACGCAGACGGTCGAAAGCGAGGCGATGGTTGGCGAGCGAGGGCTCCTTGCCGAGCGTGATCAGCGGCTCGACGAAACGGCGCAGATCCTTGGCCTTGGGCAGGGTCGTCTTGATGACCTCGTGACGGAGCAGCGACACGGTCATGTTGCGGAACATGGCCAGGCGATGGCTGGTCGTGCGATTGAGCTTGCGGTTGGATTGACGATGGCGCATGGCGGTTTCCTTTCGATTGCTGTTCTTGGGCTAGGCCGCCTGCCACGGCGGCCCGCGCTTTATTGTTCGGGGTGGTAAAAATCAGGGGCGCTCGAGGCCGGCGGGCGGCCAGTTTTCCAGTTTCATGCCCAGCGACAGTCCCTTGGACGCGAGCACGTCCTTGATTTCGTTGAGCGACTTGCGGCCCAGGTTGGGCGTGCGCAGCAGTTCGGTCTCGGAACGCTGGATCAGGTCGCCGATGAAATAGATGTTTTCGGCCTTCAGGCAGTTGGCCGAACGCACCGTGAGCTCGAGGTCGTCGACCGGACGCAGCAGCAGCGGATCGACCTGCGGCGCGCGCGGCGATTCCGATTCGGCGGGCGTGCCCTCGAGATCGGCGAACACGGACAGCTGGTTGACCAGGATGCGGGCCGCGGTGCGCACCGCCTCTTCCGGCTCGACCACGCCGTTGGTCTCGATGTCGATGACCAGGCGGTCGAGGTCGGTGCGCTGTTCGACGCGCGCGCTCTCGACCGAATAGGCTACCCGGCGCACCGGGCTGAACGAGGCGTCGAGCAGGATGGAACCGACGGTGCGGCTTTCTTCCGAGACCTTGCGCGCGGTCGACGGCTGATAGCCGCGGCCGGCCTCGACCTTGATTTCCATGTCAAGCTTGCCGCCCTTGGTGAGGTGGGCGATCACGTGATCCGGGTTCAGCACCTCGATGTCATGTCCGACCTCGATGTCACCCGCGGTGACGACGCCTTCGCCGGACTTCGAAACCTTGAGCACGGCTTCGTTCCTGCCGTGCATCTTGAAGGCGATGCCCTTGAGGTTCAGCAGGATGTCGACGACATCCTCCTGCACGCCCTCGATGGTCGAGTACTCGTGCACGACGCCGCTGATCGCGACCTCGGTCGGCGCGTACCCCACCATCGACGACAGCAGGATGCGGCGCAGCGCGTTGCCGAGCGTATGGCCGTATCCACGCTCGAAGGGCTCCATGATGACCTTGGCATGCAGGGGGGAGGCACGATCCACCTCCACGATACGCGGCTTGAGAAATTCCGTAGCGCTTTGCATAGAGTACGTTTCCTTGAGAAGCAGCCTTGGGGTGGGCCCGTCGGGGCCCGACCCGATTATTTCGAGTAGAGTTCGATGACCAGCGACTCGTTGATGGTCGACGGCAACTCCGAGCGCTGCGGGTTGGCCTTGTAGGTGCCCTTCAGCGCCTTGGCGTCGACTTCGACCCACTCGGGATAGCCACGCGCGGCGGTCGCTTCGGCAGCCGCTTTGATGCGCAGCTGGGCTTTGGATTTGTCGGCCACTTCGACGACGTCACCCGGGCGCACCTGGTACGACGGGATATTGACACGACGCCCATTGACCGTGATGCCGTTGTGACGCACCACCTGACGCGCCTCGGTGCGCGAGGCGCCGAAGCCCATGCGATAGCACACCGAGTCGAGACGCGATTCGAGCATCGACAACAGATTTTCGCCCGTCACGCCCTTGGCGCTGTCGGCCCTCTTGTAGGTCAGGCGGAACTGGCCTTCGAGCACGCCGTAGATGCGGCGGATCTTCTGCTTTTCACGCAGTTGCACGCCGTAGCCCGAGAGTCGGGCGCCGCTCTTCTGGCCGTGCTGGCCGGGGGCGTAGGCGCGGCGCTCGATGGCGCACTTGTCAGTGAAGCACTTCTCGCCTTTCAGGAAAAGCTTCTCGCCTTCGCGGCGGCACTGACGGCATTTGGGATCAAGATTACGAGCCATGATTTTGCCTGCTGATTAGATACGACGCTTCTTGGGGGGACGGCAGCCGTTGTGCGGAATCGGGGTCACGTCGGAAATCGCGGTGATCTTGAAACCCAGCGCGTTCAGCGCACGCACGGTGGAATCGCGGCCGGGGCCGGGGCCCTTGATCCGCACTTCCAGGTTCTTGACGCCGTATTCCTGCGCCATCTTGCCGGCGTTCTCGGCCGCGACCTGCGCCGCGAACGGGGTCGACTTGCGCGAACCCTTGAAGCCAGCGCCACCGGCGGTCGCCCACGACAGGGCATTGCCCTGGCGGTCGGTGATCGTCACGATGGTGTTGTTGAACGAAGCATGAATGTGCGCAATGCCTTCTGCGACATTCTTCTTGACTTTTTTGCGGACACGCGCGGCGGTTTTAGTTGCCATGGTTAACCTTTATTTCTTGATGGCCTTGCGCGGGCCCTTGCGGGTGCGCGCATTGGTGCGGGTGCGCTGACCGCGCACCGGCAAACCCTTGCGATGACGGAAACCGCGATAGCAGCCGAGATCCATCAGTCGCTTGATGTTCATGGTGATTTCACGGCGCAGGTCGCCCTCGACCGTGAACTGGGCCACGCCCTCGCGCAGACGCTCGACCTCCGCCTCAGTCAGATCCTTGATCTTCGAGGTGCGCGCCACGCCGGCGGCATCGCAAATCTTGCCCGACGTGGTGCGGCCGATGCCATAAATGGCGGTCAACGCGATGATCGCGTGTTGGTGATTCGGGATATTAACCCCAGCAATACGAGCCATTCGCAATGCTCCGAACGGAAAACAAAAAATTATAACACGTCAACCCGGTTTCAGGTTGACTCAAATACAGCCGGGCCTCAGCCCTGGCGCTGCTTGTGCCGGGGGTCTTCGCAGATCACGCGCACGACACCCTTGCGGCGCACGACCTTGCACTTGCGGCAAATTTTTTTGACAGAAGCCTGCACTCTCATGGTTTTCTCCACTCATTCGCCGGCGTCGATGCGCCAGCCTAAATTCACTTGGCTCGGAAAACGATCCGGCCCTTGCTCAGATCGTACGGTGTCAACTCCACCGTGACCTTGTCCCCCGGCAGGATGCGGATGTAGTGCATGCGCATCTTCCCGGAGATGTAACCCAGCAATACGTGCCCGTTTTCGAGCTTGACTCTGAAGGTGGCGTTCGGAAGGTTTTCCAGGACTTCGCCCTGCATCTGGATAACGTCTTCCTTAGCCATCAACGCCCCACCAAGCCATTCTTGAAATTCGCTTTCTTCAGCAGACCCTCGTACTGATGCGACATCACATACGCCTGGACCTGCGCCATGAAATCCATGGTCACGACCACGATGATCAGCAGCGATGTGCCGCCAAAGTAGAAGGGCACGTTCCACTTCAAAATCAGGAACTCGGGCAGCAGGCACACCAGGGTGATGTAGATAGCGCCCACCAGCGTCAGCCGGGTCAGAATCTTGTCGATGTAGCGTGCGGTCTGTTCGCCCGGACGAATCCCCGGCACGAAGGCGCCGCTCTTCTTCAAGTTGTCGGCCGTCTCCTTGGGGTCGAACACCAGCGCGGTGTAGAAGAAGCAGAAAAAGATGATCGCGAGCGCATACAGCAGCACGTAGATCGGCTGACCCGGCGCGAGCGTCGATCCGATGTCGCGCAGCCAGCCCATGCCCTCGCCGCTGCCGAACCAGCCCGCCAGCGTCGCCGGAAACAGGATGATGCTCGACGCGAAGATGGGCGGAATGACGCCGGCCATGTTGAGCTTCAGCGGCAGGTGCGAGCTCTGTCCGCCCACCACCATCTTGCCGACCTGGCGCTTGGCGTAGTTCACCAGGATCTTGCGCTGGCCGCGTTCGACGAACACCACCAGCGCGGTCACCAGCAACACGCCGACGAACAGCAGCAGCACCAGCGGGATCGAGAACGCGCCGGTGCGCGTCAGTTCGAGCGTGCCGCCGATCGCATGCGGCAGGCCTGCGACAATGCCGGCGAAAATGATGATCGAGATGCCGTTGCCCAGGCCGCGCTCGGTGATCTGTTCACCCAGCCACATCAGGAACATCGTTCCGGCGGTCAGCGTGACGACCGTGATCAGGCGAAAGCCGAAACCCGGATCAAGCACCAGGCCGGCCTGCGACTCGAGCGCGATGGCGATGCCCAGCCCCTGGAAAACCGCCAGGAAAAGCGTGCCGTAGCGCGTGTATTGCGTAATCTTGCGCCGCCCCGCCTCGCCTTCCTTCTTCAGCTCCTTGAGTTTGGGCGACACCGCCGACATCAGCTGCACGATGATCGACGCCGAAATGTACGGCATGATCCCGAGCGCAAACACGCTGAAACGCGACAGCGCGCCGCCGGAGAACATGTTGAACATGCCCAGAATACCGCCCTGCTGCGACTTGAACAGCTGGTCGAGCACGAGCGGGTCGATGCCCGGCACCGGAATGAAGGTGCCGATACGATAGACGATCAGGGCGCCAAGCAGGAACAGCAGGCGACGCTTGAGGTCGCCGAATTTGTTCAGGCCGGTCTTGGGCGTAGCCAAAGCGTGGGTCTCCCGGCGCTCAGTCGGCGATGCTGCCGCCGGCCGCTTCGATTGCGGCGCGCGCGCCCTTGGTCACGGCAATGCCGCGCAGCTTGACCGGGCGGGTGATTTCACCGGCCAGGTAGATGCGTGCGGCCTTCGCAGATGCCCCGACGACACCCGCCTGCTTCAGCACCAGCAGATCGATCTCGTCAGCGCCGACGGTTGCCAGCTCATACAGGCGCACGCGCGCGGTGTCGGCCTTGGTCAGCGAGACGAAACCGCGCTTGGGCAGGCGGCGATGCATCGGCATCTGGCCGCCCTCGAAGCCCACCTTGTGGAAGCCGCCCGCACGGGACTTCTGGCCCTTGTGGCCACGACCCGCGGTCTTGCCCAGGCCGGAGCCGATGCCACGGCCCACGCGACGCTTGTCCTTCTTGGCACCCTCGGCCGGTTTAATCGTGTTCAGTTCCATCTTAAGCCTCGCACTTCACCAGATAGGCGACCTTGGTGATCATTCCGCGGTTGGCCGGGGTGTCCAGCACCTCGACCGTGTGGTTGAGGCGGCGCAGGCCGAGGCCACGCACGCAGGCGCGGTGCGGCGCCTTGGTGCCGATCAGGCTCTTGACCAGCGTCACCTTGATTTTCTTCTGCTCGCTCATGGCTTACCCCGTGATCTCTTCGACCGACTTGCCGCGCTTGGCCGCGACTTCGGACGGCGTGGACATCTTCATCAGGCCGTCGATCGTGGCACGCACGACATTGTAGGGATTGGTCGAGCCCAGGCACTTGGCCAGCACGTTCTGCACGCCCATCACCTCGAACACCGCACGCATCGCGCCACCAGCGATGATCCCGGTACCCTCCGATGCCGGCTGGATCAGCACGCGCGAAGCGCCGTGCTGGCCAACCACGGTGTGGTGGAAGGTGCCGTTCTTCAGGCTGATCTTGACCAGCTTGCGGCGCGCTTCTTCCATCGCCTTCTGCACGGCCACGGGCACTTCGCGGGACTTGCCCTTGCCCATGCCGATGCCGCCATCGCCGTCGCCAACCACGGTCAGCGCGGCAAAACCCATGATCCGACCCCCCTTCACCACCTTGGTGACGCGGTTGATCGAGATCATCTTTTCGCGCAGGCCGTCGCCGCGCTCTTCGTTCGTAGTAGGTGCTGTACGGGCCATCTTGATTCTGCCTCGTTAAAAAACCAAACCGCCTTCGCGCGCCGCTTCAGCCAGGGCTTTCACACGCCCATGGAACTTGAAGCCGGAACGGTCGAAAGCCACTTTTTCGATACCCAGGCCCTTGGCCTTTTCTGCCAGGCGCTTGCCCACCAGCGCGGCCGCAGCGATGTTGCCGCCATTCGGCACCTGCGCGCGCAGGTCCTTGTCGTTGGACGACGCACTGGTCATCACCTTGCCGCCATCCGCCGAAATGATCTGGGCATAGATGTGGCTGTTGGTGCGATGGATGGCCAGGCGGATCGCCTTGACGGCCGCGATTTTGGCGCGGGTTTTGCGCGCTCTGCGAATCCGTGATTGCTTGGTGTTCATGTCCTGTCCTTAAGCCTTACTTCTTCTTGGTCTCTTTCTTGATGACCACTTCGTCGCTGTAGCGAACACCCTTGCCCTTATAGGGCTCTGGCGGCCGATACGCGCGCACGTCGGCAGCAACCTGGCCCACGGCCTGACGGTCGATGCCCTTGATCACGATTTCCGTCTGCGTCGGGGTCTCGACCTTGATGCCGGCGGGCATCTTGTGCACGACGGGATGCGAGAAGCCGAGCGTCAGGTTGAGCGCATCGCCCTGGGCCTGGGCGCGGTAACCCACACCGACCAGAGTGAGCTTCTTTTCGAAACCCTTCGACACGCCCTGCACCATGTTGTTGACGAGCGCACGCAGGGTGCCCGCCATGGCGTTGGCCTGGGCGCCATCACCCACAGGCGCGAACGTCAGCACGCCGTCGTTCAGCGCGACGGTGACGTCATGCACCATCGGGCGGCTCAATGAGCCCAGCGGACCCTTTACCGAGATGGCACTGCCGAGCGTGACTTCCACGCCTTTCGGGAGCGTAATGGGATTTTTGGCTACTCGTGACATATCCGTTCTCCCCTTACGCGACCACGCACAGGATCTCGCCGCCGACGCCCTTGGCGCGCGCATGGCGATCCGCCATGACACCGCTCGAGGTCGAAACGATGGCAACGCCGAGGCCGTTCATCACACGAGGCAAATCCTGCGCGCCCTTGTAGATGCGCAGACCGGGCTTGCTCACGCGCTCGATGCGCTCGATCACCGGCCGGCCGGCATAATATTTCAGCTGCAGCTCGAGCTCGGGCTTGCCGGGTTCGCCGCGCACGGCGAAATCCTCGATGTAGCCCTCGTCCTTCAACACCTGGGCAATGGCCACCTTGACCTTCGAGGAAGGCATCGAAACGGAAGCCTTCTCGACCGATTGCGCATTGCGGATGCGGGTCAGCATGTCCGCGATGGGATCACTCATACTCATTTCGTCTACCTCTTACCAGCTCGCCTTGACGATGCCGGGAATCTCGCCCTTCATCGCATACTCGCGCAACTTGCCGCGCGCCAGGCCAAACTTGCTGAACACGCCGCGCGGACGCCCGGTCAACTGACAACGGTTGCGCTGGCGTACGGGGCTGGCGTTGCGGGGCAGCGCCTGCAATGCCTTGTAGGCCGCCATGCGATCTTCTTCACTGGTGCGCGCGCTGGCGATCACGGCCTTGAGCTCGGCTCGCTTGGCAGCGTATTTCTTCACCATGCGGGCACGTTTTTCTTCGCGGTTGATCAAGGATAACTTGGCCATGCCTACCTCAATTCTTGAACGGGAAGCTGAAGGCAGCGAGCAGGGCGCGCGCTTCTTCATCGGTTTTGGCGGTGGTGGTGATCGTGATGTTCATGCCACGCAACGCATCGATCTTGTCGTACTCGATCTCGGGGAAGATGATCTGTTCCCTGATGCCCATGTTGTAGTTGCCACGGCCGTCGAAGGATTTGCCCGAAATGCCACGAAAGTCACGAATGCGCGGCATCGCCACGGTGACCAGGCGGTCGAGGAATTCGTACATCTTCGCGCGACGCAGCGTCACCATGCAGCCGACCGGGTAGTTTTCGCGGATCTTGAAACCGGCGATCGATTTCTTCGACTTGGTGACGACGGGTTTCTGGCCTGCGATCTTCTGCATGTCGCCCACCGCGTGGTCCATGACCTTCTTGTCGGCCACCGCCTCGCCCACCCCCATGTTGAGGGTGATTTTCTGGATGCGCGGCACTTCCATGACGGACTTGTAACCAAACTGTTCAATCAGCTTGGGCACAACCGTCTCGCGATAAAACTCTTGAAAACGCGCCATGATTACCCCTGTGCGTCGACCATTTCGCCGTTGGACTTGAACACGCGCACCTTGCGGCCGTCCTCCAGCACCTTGTAACCCACGCGATCCGCCTTTTGCGTCGCGACGTTGTACAGCGCGACATTGGAGGCATCGATCGGCATCTCCTTCTCGACGATGCCGCCCTGAATGTTGCGCATGGGATTGGGCTTCTGGTGTTTCTTCACCCGATTGACGCCCTCGACCACCACATGGCCGTCGTCGAGCACGCGCAGGACGGTGCCGCGCTTGCCCTTGTCCTTGCCGGCCAGGACGATGACCTGATCGTTCTTACGAATACGTGCCATGATTACCTCTCACAGAACCTCGGGCGCCAACGAGACGATCTTCATGAACTTCTCGGTACGCAACTCACGGGTCACCGGGCCGAAGATACGGGTACCGATCGGCTCCAGCTTGTTGTTCAGCAGCACGGCAGCATTGCCGTCGAAGCGCACCAGCGAGCCGTCGGGACGACGGACACCCTTGGCGGTACGAACCACCACGGCGTTGTAAACGTCACCCTTCTTCACGCGGCCGCGCGGCGCAGCATCCTTGATGCTGACCTTGATGATGTCGCCGACGCTCGCGTAGCGACGGTGGCTGCCACCCAACACCTTGATGCACATGACGGAGCGCGCACCCGTGTTGTCTGCGACGTCCAGGACGGACTGCATCTGAATCATTTAATTGCCTCCAACTTAATCCACCAGCGATAACTTCAGCGGTGGCCAGTTTTGGATCCCGTTCGGGAGAAGATTCCGCCTGAGCGGAACCGCTGTAGTCAGCCGACCGGAACACCCACTACCGGCCGCCAACCGGAAAACCCGGCACTATACCGGGTCTCGGCACCACATGCAAGCCTTATACGCGCGCGCGCTCGATCAGCCTGCTGACCTTCCAGGCCTTGGTGCGCGACAGCTTGCGCGTTTCCTCGATCTGGACGGTGTCACCCTCGTGAAACTCGTTGTTCTCGTCGTGGGCGTGGTATTTCTTGGACAGCCGGATCACCTTGCCGATCACCGGATGCTTGACCCGGCGCTCGACCAGCACGGTGACGGTCTTGTCCATCTTGTCGCTCACCACACGCCCGGTCAGGGTGCGGATCATCTTCTTGCCTTCAGTCATGCTTGGCCTGCCTTCTCGCGCATAATGGTCTTGACCCGGGCGATATCGCGGCGCAGCTTGCCCAGGTCGGCCGTCTTGTTCGACTGCTGGGTGGCCACCTGCATGCGCAGCGCGAAGTGGGCACGCAGCAGGGATTCGAGTTCCTGCTTCAGTTCGGCGGCGTCCTTGCCGCGCAGTTCTTTCGTATTCATCGTTCAGCTCCCGATCATGCGGGTGACGAAGGTGGTCGCGATCGGCAGCTTAGCCGCAGCCAGGCGGAACGCCTCGCGCGCCAGCTGCTCGTTCACGCCGTCCATTTCGTACAGCACCTTGCCCGGCTGGATCTCGGCGACGTAGTACTCCGGCGCCCCCTTGCCGTTACCCATCCGGACTTCGGCCGGCTTGCGGGAGATCGGCTTGTCCGGGAAGATGCGGATCCAGATACGGCCACCGCGCTTGATGTGGCGGGTCATGGCGCGACGCGCCGCCTCGATCTGCCTCGCCGTCAGACGGCCACGGCCGACGGCCTTGAGGCCGAAGTCACCGAAGCTGACGCTGGCGCCGCGGGTCGCGAGGCCAGTGTTGCGGCCCTTCTGTTCCTTGCGGTATTTCCTTCTAGCTGGCTGCAGCATGTTTCACTCCTGATTTCTTGCCGCGCTTCTCGGGTTCGGCCGCCGCGGGCTGCTCGCCACGGTTCAGCGAATCGCCCTTGTACACCCACACCTTGATGCCGATGATGCCGTAGGTCGTCTTCGCCTCGGCAAAGCCATAGTCGATCTCGGCGCGCAGCGTATGCAAGGGCACACGGCCTTCGCGGTACCACTCGGTTCGCGCGATCTCGGCGCCGTTCAGGCGGCCCGAGCTCATGATCTTGATGCCCTGGGCGCCAAGGCGCATGGCGTTCTGCATCGCGCGCTTCATGGCACGGCGGAACATCACGCGCTTCTCGAGCTGCTGGGCGATGCCGTCGGCGATGATCTGCGCATCGGTTTCCGGCTTGCGCACCTCCTCGATATTGACGTGCACGGGCACCGACATCATGCGCGCGAGCTCGCCGCGCAGGACTTCGATGTCCTCGCCCTTCTTGCCGATGACGACGCCAGGACGGCCGCTGAAAATGGTGATGCGCGCGTTCTTCGCCGGGCGCTCGATCAGCACCTTGGAGACCGAGGCATGCGCCAGTTTCTTCTTGAGGTAATCACGAACCTTGATGTCCTCGAGCAGGGTGCTGGAGAAATTGCGGTTCGAGCCGTACCACTTGGCCGTCCAGATGCGCTGCACACCCAGGCGGAACCCGATCGGATGAATTTTCTGTCCCATGGCGCTTCCTCAATCGCCAACCGTCACGGTGATGTGACAGGTCGGTTTGCTAATACGGTTGCCGCGGCCCTTGGCGCGCGCAGTGAAGCGCTTCAGCACAGACCCCTGGTCGATATAGATCGTCTTGACCTTCAGGGTGTCGATGTCGGCACCTTCATTGTGCTCG
This sequence comes from Thiobacillus denitrificans, assembly GCA_020725005.1. Taxonomy (GTDB): domain Bacteria; phylum Pseudomonadota; class Gammaproteobacteria; order Burkholderiales; family Thiobacillaceae; genus Thiobacillus; species Thiobacillus denitrificans_G. Next base: position 3,377 of record DYFW01000022.1, on the reverse strand, counting down.
GCGTTGGCAATCGCCGACTCGAGCACCTTCTTGATGATGCCCGCCCCCTTCTTGGGGCTGAAGGCCAGAATGTTCAGCGCCTTCTCCACGCGCAGGCCACGGATCTGGTCGGCGACCAGACGGCCTTTCTGTGCGGACAGGCGGGTACCACGCAAAATCGCAGAAACTTCCATCATGCGCTCCTTATTTCTTCGCCTTCTTGTCCGCGACGTGACCCTTGAAGGTACGCGTCAGGGAAAACTCGCCCAGCTTGTGGCCGACCATGTTCTCGGTCACGAACACGGGGACGTGCTGACGGCCGTTGTGTACCGCGATGGTGAGGCCGATAAAGTCGGGCAGCACGGTGGAACGGCGCGACCAGGTCTTGATCGGACGCTTGTCGTTCGAGCTGCGCGCAGTCTCGATCTTCTTCAGCAGATGGCCGTCGACGAACGGGCCTTTTTTAATAGAACGTGCCATATCTCTCTACCTCAATCAGCGCGCGTGACGGCGGCGGACGATCATGTTGGAGGTGCGCTTGTTGCTGCGGGTGCGGTAACCCTTGGTCGGCGTACCCCACGGGCTGACCGGATGGCGGCCAGCAGCAGTCCGGCCTTCGCCACCGCCGTGCGGGTGGTCGACCGGGTTCATCACCACGCCGCGCACCGTCGGACGGATGCCGCGCCAGCGGTTGGCACCGGCCTTGCCGATCGAACGCAGGCTGTGTTCCTCGTTGCCACATTCGCCCAGGGTCGCACGGCAGTCGACGTGCACCTTGCGGATCTCGCCCGAACGCAGGCGCAACTGGGCGTAGCTGCCCTCGCGCGCCAGCAGCTGGACCGAGGTGCCTGCCGCGCGCGCGATCTGCGCGCCCTTGCCCGGCATCATCTCGACGCAATGGACCGTCGAACCGACGGGGATGCTGCGCAGCGGCAGGCAGTTGCCGGCCTTGATCGGCGCCTCGGCGCCATTGACGAGCTGCATGCCCACGGTCACGCCGCGCGGCGCGACGATGTAGCGGCGCTCGCCATCGGCGTAGCACAGGAGCGCCAGGTGCGCCGAGCGGTTGGGATCGTATTCGATCCGCTCGACCTTGGCCGGAATGCCGTCCTTGTTGCGACGGAAATCGACGACGCGGTAGTGCTGCTTGTGGCCGCCGCCCTTGTGTCGAACGGTAATGTGGCCATTGTTGTTGCGGCCGGAACCGCGCTTCTTCGGCTCGACGAGCGCAGCCACCGGCTTGCCCTTGTGCAGGCCGGGGGTGACCACCTTGACGACGGCGCGGCGGCCGGCGGAAGTGGGTTTGACTTTAATCAGTGCCATGGCGTTTTCCTTTACTGGCCGGACGTGAAGTCGATGTCCTGACCCGCTTTGAGGGTGACATACGCCTTCTTCCAGTTATCGCGGCGGCCCATGACGCGGCCGGCGCGCTTGACCTTGCCCTTGACGTTCAGCACCTGAACGCCCGTGACCTCGACCTTGAACAGGCTGGCGACCGCAGCGCCGATTTCCTGCTTGGTCGCGTCGGGCAACACCCGGAACACCACCTGGTTGAGCTTGTCGGCGACGCGCGTGCTCTTTTCGGAGATCACCGGCGCGAGAATGACTTTGAGCAGACGCTCCTGACTGATCGCCCCCATCACACCATCTCCTCGAACTGCTTGACCGCCGCCTTGGTGATCAGCACGTTGCCAAATTTGACCAGGCTCCACGGGTCGGCCTGATGCGGCTCGACCACGTAGACGTCACGCAGGTTGCGCGACGACAGCCACAGATTGTCGTCCACCGCATCGGCGATGATCATGACCTTGCCATAGCCCATGGACTTCAGCTTGCCGGCGAGCACCTTGGTCTTGGGCGACTCGATGCCGAGGCTCTCGACGACCTTGAGCTTGCCTTCGCGCGCCAGCTGCGACAGGATCGTGGCCAGACCCGCGCGATACATCTTGCGGTTCACCTTATGGGTGAAGTTCTCGTTCGGCTTGTTCGGGAAGGTCACGCCACCCCCGCGCCAGATCGGGCTCGAGGTGCGGCCTGCGCGCGCGCGGCCGGTGCCTTTCTGGCGCCAGGGCTTGTGCGTCGACGCGCTCACTTCGGCGCGCGTCAGCTGGGCACGGTTGCCGCTGCGGGCGTTGGCCTGGAACGCGGTCACCACCTGGTGCACCAGCGCCTCGTTGTAATCGCGGCCAAAGGTCTCGTCGGAGGCCGCCACGCTGGCGACCTGCTGACCCTGGTCGTTAATGACGGTCAAATCCATTAGGCACCCCCTTTCACGGCCGGACGCACGACGACGTGACCGCCCTTGGCACCCGGCACAGCGCCCTTGACCAACACCAGGCCGCGCTCGGCATCGACGCGCACGACCTCGAGATTCTGCTTGGTGCAGGTGACCGCACCCATGTGGCCCGACATGCGCTTGCCCGGGAACACGCGGCCCGGGTCCTGCGCCATGCCGATCGAACCCGGCACGTTGTGCGAACGCGAGTTGCCATGGGAGGCACGCTGCGAGCCAAAGTTGTGGCGCTTGATCGTGCCGGCGAAGCCCTTGCCCTGCGTCACGCCGGTGACGTCGACCTTCTGCCCCGCCTGGAACAGATCGGCCGAAACCGCCGCGCCCGGCTGATACTGGGCAGCCACGTCAACCGGCACGCGGAATTCGCGCAGGATCTCGCCCGCGTCGACACCCGCCTTGGCGAAATGACCGGCTTCGGCTTTGCTGACACGGCTGTTGCGGCGGCTGCCATAGGCGAGCTGCACCGCGGAATAACCGTCGGTTTCTGGGGTGCGCACTTGCGTGACGCGATTGTTGGACACTTCCAGCACCGTCACCGGAACGGACGCGCCGTTGTCGGTGAAAATGCGGGTCATGCCGACCTTGCGGCCAACGAGCCCGATACTCATCTTCGTATTTCCTATCTCAAGCCCGCAACAGGAAGCCCTGCGGACAAGGGTTGTAGGTGCCGATTACAATTGACCGGCGGCCATTTGAAACTGAAGGGGCGGCATTATACGCATGCCGCCCACTTTTTACAACTTGATCTCGACGTCCACGCCGGCGGGCAGGTCGAGCTTCATCAGGGCGTCGACCGTCTTGTCGGTCGGGTCCATGATGTCCATCAGGCGGCGATGGGTGCGAATCTCGAACTGGTCGCGGCTCGCCTTGTTGACGTGCGGCGAGCGCAGGATGTCGAAGCGTTCGATCGAGGTCGGCAGCGGGACCGGGCCCTTGACCACGGCGCCGGTGCGCTTGGCGGTCTCGACGATCTCGAGGGCCGACTGGTCGATCAGTTTGTAGTCGAACGCCTTGAGCCGGATGCGGATTTTCTGGTTTTGCATGGTATGAGCCTTACTCTTCGATCTTGGCCACGACGCCGGCGCCGACGGTGCGGCCGCCTTCA